>JAGIAB010000041.1:0-4363 GCA_017745135.1 Flavisolibacter sp. | reverse complement strand
ACTGATAACTTATTGAAAGGTGCATCGGGACAAGCAGTGCAAAACATGAACTTATTATTTGGATTGGATGAATGTGCAGGATTGAATCTGAAAGCAACAGCATTTTAAACGTAAGATATGAAAGCAGCCATCATTGGAGGAGGGAACATCGGGCTTGCATTAGCTGAAGGGTTAATTCAGTCAAATGTTTGCAAACCATCTGACATTACCATCACCCGTCGCAATGCAGCCGCATTAAAAGAATTGGCCAAAAGAAATTTCAAAACAAGCACTGATAATGCAGGAGCTATTATAGGCGCAGAAGCTATTTTTATTTGCGTACTTCCACAACAATTGGATGAAGCTCTTGTACAAATGCAATCAACCATTGATTTAAAAACGCAATTGGTTGTTTCGGTTGTTACCGGTGCACACACCAGTGTTTTCAGGCATGCCCTAGGCGATAAGCTTCGCATCATTCGTGCCATGCCCAACACTGCAATGAAAGTTGGTGAAAGCATGACCTGCATTTCTGCAGTTAACGCTACACAAAAGGATATTGCTTTGGTTCAGGATCTTTTTAACACAATGGGACAAAGCATTGTGATTGCAGAAGACATGATGAGTGCAGCCACTGCGCTTTGCGCCTGTGGTATTGCTTTCTTTCTAAGAACCATTCGTGCCGCTTCTCAGGGCGGAGTGGAAATTGGTTTCCATGCACATGATGCGTTGAAGATTGCAGCCCAAACAGCATTTGGCGCAGCCAAACTTTTAATTGCAAACAAAACGCACCCTGAAGAAGAAATTGACAAAGTAACTTCTCCTAAAGGTTGCACCATTGCAGGATTGAACGAAATGGAGCACCAGGGATTGAGTTCTGCATTTATAAAAGGGATCAAGCTATCATCTGATATAGCGAACAACTTATACAAGGAGAAATAAGCATTTATCATTTTAAAACCGCGAACTCGAAATGAAACTATTCGACGTTTACCCAATCAACGACATCAACATTGTAAAGGCGGAAGGCTCTTACGTATGGGATGACAAAGGAACAAAGTATTTAGATCTGTATGGCGGCCACGCTGTCATTAGTATTGGACATACACATCCTCACTGGGTACGAAGAATAGAAAACCAATTGAATCAAATCGCTTTTTATTCCAACTCGGTTCAAATTCCAATTCAAAAAGAATTAGCAGAGAAACTTGGGAAATTAAGTGGCAAAGAAGACTATCAATTATTCTTAATTAATAGCGGTGCGGAAGCCAATGAAAATGCATTGAAGCTTGCTTCGTTTTATACAGGCAGAAAAAATATCGTTGCTTTTACAAAGGCTTTTCATGGAAGAACGTCTCTTGCCGTTGCAGCGACAGACAATAAAAATATTGTTGCGCCTGTGAACGAAACGGACAACATTGATTTCCTTCCTTTCAATGATGAAGAAGCGTTAAAAAATTATTTCCAATCAAATGGGGACAGCGTAGCAGCCGTCATCATTGAAACCATACAAGGCGTTGGCGGAATTACAATGGCGAACAAAAGTTTTCTTCAATTGATTCGTCAATTATGCGATCAATATAAATCCGTTTTCATTGCCGATGAAATACAATGCGGCTACGGAAGAAGCGGAAGATTTTTTGCTGTCGATGGCGCCGGTATCAATGCCGACATTTATACTATGGCAAAAGGAATGGGCAATGGTTTTCCGATTGGCGGAATTTTAATTGCTCCACACATTCAACCGAAACATGGAATGCTGGGAACAACATTCGGTGGAAATCATTTGGCTTGTGCTGCCGCCCTTGGCGTGGTTGAAGTAATGGAACAGGAAAACTTAGTTGAGAATGCAAATGAAGTTGGAAGCTATTTGATTAATGAACTGAAGAAAATTGACGCGATAAAAAATGTTCGCGGCGAAGGATTGATGATCGGCTTTGATGTTCCTGAAGAGATTAAAACGCTTCGTAAAGATTTACTGTTCCAACATTACATCTTTACCGGAGAAGCCAAACCCAATGTCATTCGTTTGCTTCCCGCATTGTCTTTAAGTAAACAACAAGCGGACGATTTTTTGAAAGCATTGAAAGAAGCCATTCATTCGCTTACGAACAAAAAAGAAGCAGTAGAAGCTTAATAGAAATCTAGTTGATAACAAATAATTGACAGGCATTGAAACAATTCATTTCAGTTCACGACGTAAACAACATTAGTGCCCTGGTTGAAAAGGCATTGGAGTATAAAGTAAATCCTTTCAAAGACAAATTGCTGGGTCAAAACAAGCGCATAGGATGTTTGTTTTTGAATCCAAGCATGCGCACAAGACTAAGTACACAAATTGCTGCGCAGAATTTGGGAATGGAAGCAATCGTCTTCAATGTTGGTAGCGAAGGCTGGGCCCTGGAGTTTGAAGAAGAAGCGATCATGAGCGGCAACAAAGTTGAACATGTGAAAGATGCCGCTCCCATCATGGGAAAATATTTTGATGTTCTTGCCATCAGAACCTTTCCTTCGCTAAAAAACAGGGAAGATGATTATAGTGAGCTGTTCATTAATCAATTTATAAAATATGCAGGAATACCGATTGTAAGTTTGGAAAGCGCTACACTGCATCCGTTGCAAAGTTTTACCGATGTGATCACCATCACAGAAACATTCAAAGAAAAACGCAAACCTAAAATTGTGCTCACCTGGGCTCCGCATGTAAAGTCCTTACCGCAATGCGTAGCCAATAGTTTTTCGCAATGGATCAATGCATGGGATAAAGCTGATTTTGTGATCACACATCCCGAAGATTATGAATTGGATCAAAAGTTTACAAAAGGTGCGACAATAACACACAATCAGGATGAAGCATTAAAAGATGCCGACTATGTTTATGTAAAAAACTGGAGCACTTATACTGATTACGGCAAGATATACAACAATGATCCAGAGTGGATGTTGACGAATCAAAAACTGACCATAACCAATAATGCCAAAGTAATGCATTGTCTTCCGGTAAGAAGGAATGTGGAGTTAAGCGACGAAATTTTAGACGGACCGAATAGCCTGGTAGTACAGGAAGCATCCAACAGGGTTTGGGCTGCGCAAGCCGTATTAAGTGAAATATTAAACCCCCATCCCCTAAAGGGGAGTTAGTGAAGACTCTTTATTTAAATTTCAATTTCTATTAATGGACAATATGTATTATGGTGCCGGGCCTTTAATCTTTCAACGAGCAGAAGAGTTGAGAAATACAATGACTTCTGCTGAAAAGATTATTTGGAAGCACATACATATCAACGAATGGAAATTAAAGTTCAGGAGGCAACATCCTATTTCAAACTATATAGTTGACTTCTACTGCCATCAATTGAAGCTGGTTATTGAAATTGATGGAGATATACATGATCTGGAAGAAGTAAAACGGAATGATAAGGAAAGAGAGGAAGCATTAAAATCATTAGGACTTCACATCATCCGTTTTAAAAATGAGGAAGTTTACAAAAAAGCAAACGCTGTGTTACAAAAGATTGACGAAACTATACAACAACTACAACGTTCCTCCAGAGAAAACAAAAAACCCCTGTACGTAGTTAAAATTGGAGGAAATATTATTGATGATGACTCGAAGCTTAAGAGTTTTCTCAAAAGTTTTGCAACCATTATTACTCCCCTTCAGGGGATGGGGGTATTAATCCACGGTGGCGGCAAATTGGCAACAAGACTTGCCGAACAAATGAATGTTCCGCAGCAAATGGTTGACGGCAGAAGAATTACCGACGCAGAAACTTTGAAGATTGCTACGATGGTTTATGCCGGCTATATCAATAAAAACATCGTTGCACAACTTCAGGCTAATGGCTGCAATGCCGTTGGAGTAAGCGGTGCGGATGGGAACGCCATTCTTGCTCATAAAAGAGTCCATGCCACAATAAATTATGGTTTTGCCGGAGATATTGATGAAGTCAATGCTTCTTTCTTTCAAAACCTTTTGCAACAAAACCTCACTCCTGTCATAGCTCCGATCACTCACGATCAAAAGGGACAACTTTTAAATACAAATGCAGATACGATTGCGCAGGAAACAGCTAAAGCACTAAGTTCGTTTTACGATGTGCAATTGATCTATTCCTTCGAAAAAGATGGTGTCTTGCTTGATGTGAATGACGCAGCGTCGGTGATAAAAAAAATAAACGCTGATTATTATAAGGAACTAAAAACAGAAGGAAAAATTTTTGCAGGCATGATTCCTAAACTCGACAATGCCTTCACTGCATTAAACAGCGGCGTAAAGAAAGTAATCATTGGCAAAGCCGAAGAAATCGGGCAACTAATCCAGGGCGAAAAAGGAACAAGCATTACCAATGAGTAACTCACAACTGCATACTGAAGCCATAGA
>JAGIAB010000419.1 GCA_017745135.1 Flavisolibacter sp. | reverse complement strand
GCTTTTATCGAAATACCAATGCAATTCGGGAGAGACGTAACCGATCTTTTGCTTGATATCCCAAATGCTTTCGCCCGATCCTCTTCTTTTATCAAAGAGATAAATTTCATTGGCGTATGCTTGTGGATTGTCTCCGTTGATCAGGCTTAGCAGGGTAGATTTTCCCGAACCATTAGGGCCTTTCACCTGCCATTTATCACCTTTTTGAACATTCCAGCTAACGTTCTCGAAAATTATTTTTTCACCATAGCGAACAATTACATTGTTCATGTAAACAGCACTGGAAAATTCAAGCGAATTTTCCAGCGTAAAAGGCAGTGCGCCTGCAAAAGCAAAAGAAGATTTTGTGTCTTCCTGCTTTTTATACTGTGCCTTTGAACAAAACTGTTTGATGCTTCCGTTCTCTAATTCCAAAACATGAGTAATACAAGAAGGCAGTTCTTCATGGCCGGGAATCATGATCAGCAAAGTATGCGCAGCAATTTCATCAAACACACTGTTAACCATTTCCCGACTCTTAACATCCAAACCTGTGAAGGGCTGATCCATTACTAAAACATCGGGCCGTAACATCAGTGCTTTAATCAATTGCAATCTTTTGTGTTCACCGTTTGATAACTGGATAAGTGGAGTATTGCTGCGATGGTCCAATCCAATTCGATGAAGCCAAAAAGAAATCACATCATCGTGGTTTTGGTTTGGAGATGCCTTTTCAAAATACGCATTCAGTTCCTGTGTAACCGTTAATGCGTCTTCTGATTCGCTGCTGTTGTATCGTTGCTGATAATAAAAATTAGGTTGGTTGGAAAGATTTTTAAATTCATTCCTGTGTTCAACAAAGAATACAAAAGGTTTGCTACCTGCATTGGTGTCTTTGATAGCAATACTTCCTTCATGAAACAAATGGCCTGCAATTGCTTTTGCAAGAGTTGTTTTCCCGCTGCCAGATGCCCCGGTGATTGCCAAATGCCGACCGGTCATTAAATCAAAAGAAATTCCATCCAGCACAACATTCCCATGTTGTTTTACCTTGAGATTTTCGATATGGATGGAGATCTGTTTCATTCAATATTCACGTGAAGCCTTTCCACTTCTTGCTGATTATCTAAAATCTATGCTACAGTTGCGGTTTGGTATTTGTTGGCTAACTGCTGAAGGTCTTCCTCCATGACTTCTTTTTTGGAGTCGGCAATTTTTAAAAATTCTTTGTATAAAACATCAATATCGTTGCGGTTGAACTGGAAGCCTAATTTTTGAAAACGATAGGCTAATGCATGCCTTCCGCTTCTTGCGGTCAATACAATTTTACTGGATTCAGCGCCTACTTCTTCAGGATTGATGATTTCATAGGTAATGGCTTCTTTTAAAAACCCATCCTGATGAATACCGGAAGAATGAGAAAAAGCATTGGCGCCAACTATTGCTTTGTTGGGCTGAACCGGCATGCGCATGGTTTCTGAAACCAAACGGCTGATCGGATTCAGCAATTGCGTATTAATATTGGTATGAAGGTTTAAATCTTTGTGTTGTTTTAAGATCATGACTACCTCTTCAAGAGAAGTATTGCCTGCTCTTTCGCCAAGTCCATTGATGGTACATTCAATTTGACGGGCACCTTCAATTACCCCGGCAATGGAATTGGCAGTTGCCAGGCCCAGGTCATTGTGACAATGGCAGGAGATGATAGCTTTATCAATATTGGGAACATTATTTTTCAGGTAAGCTATCTTTTCGCCATACTGATGAGGGAGGCAATAGCCTGTTGTATCAGGAATGTTGACAACGGTTGCGCCTGCAGCAATTACGGCTTCAACCAATCTCGCCAAAAACTCAATGTCTGCACGGCCTGCATCTTCTGCAAAAAACTCAACATCATCTACAAAATTCCTTGCAAGCTTTACAGCGGCGGTACCACGTTCAATAATTTCTTCTCTTGTAGCGTTGAATTTATGCTTAATGTGAATATCAGACGAGCCAATGCCGGTATGAATACGTGGGCGGCGGGCCGGTTTCAAGGCCTCCGCAGCCACTTCAATATCTTTTTGAACAGCACGGGTTAGCCCGCAAACAGTTACATCTTTTACAATACTTGCAATTTTATTTACCGATTCAAAATCGCCAGGACTTGAAATAGGGAAGCCAGCTTCTATGATATCAACTCCCAGCTCTTCCAGTTTCAGGGCCAGATCAATTTTTTCAGTTGTATTTAACTTACAGCCAGGCACCTGCTCGCCATCGCGAAGAGTAGTGTCAAAAATAAAAACCCGATTATCTGCCATACTTGTGTGTGTTTGAGGGATGGCTCCGAAGCTACTTGAAGATGAATTGGTTAGGAAAACAAAATATGACTATTTTGCGCTAGTGAAAGGCTGGGTTACCGGTTGAAACCCTTGCCAGTACTGCGTTTTACTTTAAACTTTATATGATGCCTAACCGGTCGAGTGATACCTTGTTTCAATTAGTTAAATCCCTGGAGAAGGCCGAAAAGCGAAATTTTAAGCTGTATGTAAAGCGTAATTCTTCCAACGAAGACCTGAAGATCATCGAATTATTTGATGCACTGGATAAGATGGATGAGTACAATGAGGCGGTATTGTTAAAGAAGATTAAATCAATAAAAAAGGAACAGATTGCCAATCGCAAAGCACATCTTTATAAACAAATACTGGCAAGTTTAAGGCTCCTTGAAACTACGGACAATATAGACATCCAGTTGCATGAACAGCTTGATCATGCCCGGATTCTTTACAATAAAGGACTGTATCTGCAAAGCCTGAAAATTTTGGATAAGGCAAAAGAAAATGCCAAGCAGAATAATCAATATTCTTTCCTGGTTCCCATTTTATTTTTAGAAAAGAAGATAGAAGGGCTTTATATCACCAGGAGTTTAAGGGATAGGGCCAAACAGCTTACCACAGAATCGGTTGATGTAATTGACCATGTTGTTCTTATTACCAAACTCTCCAACCTTGCCCTGGAATTGTACGGATGGTATATTAATAAAGAAAATCTTCCGGAAGAAGCCATTAATCCCAAAGATTTTTACCAGCGGCTTTATTTGTATCAAAGCTATTGCTGGTACGCCTTCATCATGCAGGACTTTTTGATGTATTACCGGTACACTCAAAAATGGGTGGATGTTTTTGAGGAAGAGCCACTGATGAAAGAGATTGAAACGGCGCATTATATCAAAGGCATGCACAATTTAAT
>JAGIAB010000418.1:3007-3217 GCA_017745135.1 Flavisolibacter sp. | reverse complement strand
GTGTAGATGGTTGCTTTGTGTGTTAATCCGGGTTCACGAAAATGCACCTGGTCATCAATGCAACCGGGCAAAAGATATTTGCCTTCGCCATTGATTTCGGTGTAATTCGTATCAATTCGTGTAATTCGTGATTCTATTTTTTCTATTCGTTCGTTTGAGATCAAAACATCTGCTGTTTGAATCCTTCCTTCGTTTACAACGTTGATATTC
>JAGIAB010000418.1:0-2997 GCA_017745135.1 Flavisolibacter sp. | reverse complement strand
AGCCAGTCTGCATGCAATTTAAACAATACCCTCATCCTCCAAAGGGAAGTATGAAAATAATCCTCCTTGTTTTTTTAATTCTACCCATTCTTGCTTTTTCCCAGGTAACAACTTATTTACCGCAAGATGCAAGAGAAAATGTTTTGTTGGAGCGATTGGAGATAAAAGCGCAGACGGACTCTATTTTGAATTTTTCGAAGAACAAACCGTTTAGCAGGAGACAAGTTATCAACGCTTTGAATGGTATTGGAAATAGGAATTCCAATTTTTCCTATTGGAATATGTCTTCTATCGATGGATACAATTTAGAAAATGTCATCCATGCAAATAGTGAATTTCTTCCGGACAGTTTGAGAAAATCAGGTGAGGGGATGGACAAATACCAAAGTAAAAAGGTCTTTCTTAAACACTTTTACAAAACCCCTTATAACTTTTACGAAGTTCACACCAAAGATTTTTTCCTTGCACTCAATCCTGTTTTACAGTTTTATGTCGGTAAAGAAAGCAATAACGACGAACGCATTTTTCTAAACACAAGAGGCGTTACGCTTCGTGGAAACATTGCCAATAAAGTTGGTTTTGCAGCTTATGTTACCGATAACCAGGAAAGAGATCCTTTGTATGTTCAACAATGGGTAAACGAACGGAAAGCCGTACCCGGTGCCGGTTTTTACAAAGATTTTAAAACCACCGGCTATGACTATTTGGATGCAAGAGGCTACATCACACTTAATGCAATTAAATACATCGATGTTCAATTTGGCTACGATAAAAATTTTATCGGCAATGGGTACCGCAGCTTGTTTTTAAGCGATTTTTCTGCGCCGTATTTGTTCCTCAAACTCAACACGAGAATATGGAAGTTTAATTATCAGAACTTATTCATGGAGTTGCAAACCACAGGGCAAATTCCGGGCGATAAACTCATTCCCAAAAAATACGCCGCCATGCATCATCTTGATCTCGGTGTAACCAAGTGGCTGAATGTTGGCGTATTCGAAGCTATCATGTTCGGAAGAAAAGATCATTTTGAATTCGGCTATCTCAATCCTGTTATCTTCTACCGTTCTCTTGAGCAGCAAAACGGAAGCTTTGACAATGCGGTTGTAGGATTTGATGCCAAAGCAAACGTTGCGCACAAGTTTCAATTCTATGGACAATTACTGCTGGACGAGTTTAAGTTGTCTGAACTCCGCGATCACCCGGACTGGTGGGGAAATAAATTCGGCTATCAGTTAGGTGCTAAATACATTGACGCTTTCAGCATAAAAAATCTGGATCTGCAAATCGAAAGCAACCGCGTACGGCCGTTTACTTACTCTCACGGCGATTCTGTTTCCAACTATACGCATTACAACCAGCCTCTCGCTCATCCTCTCGGCGCCAATTTCCAGGAGTGGATTGGCATGGCCCGCTTTCAGCCTGCACCAAAATGGTTGCTACAGGCAAAGGCTATTTATTACATGCAGGGAAAAGATACCGGCAACACGAGTTTCGGAAGTAATATTTTCCTCCCTTATATACCTCCCTATCGCACACAGGAATATGGATACACTGTTGGTGGTGGCATCAAAAGCAAAACGGCCATTGCTTCTATGCTTGTGTCCTATGAATGGAAGCCAAATTTTTTCATTGAACTAAATGCCGTTTTAAGAAAAGAAAGTGCCACTACAATTGCTCCGTCAAAAAATACTTCCATCATTAATTTGGGGGTTCGGTGGAATATGCACAGAAGAGAATTTGATTTTTGATTTGATAGAAAAAGGATTTAATAAAAATGCTTTGAATAGCGGGATAATAATTATTGACCAAACGGCATTGCTGCTATTGGGCTTCTGTTGCGTCGCACTTCGTTCATCGTTCTTATCACTTATCATCAAAGTCCAAACAGTCTTTACTGATTTCAAAGATCCATTATAGCAAAGTGTTTTCTGAACCACAGCGGCACAAAGACACGGAGGAAGCTTTCTCTGTGAAACTCTGTGTCTCCCTGGTTCAAATTTCTTGAAATAAAAGAATCTTTCAAATCAGTAATGAATCTTGCACAAGGCTAAATAGAATTACCGAACGCACAAAAGTGTGACACAATCAAAGATGAAAGTAGTAATGAAGATCACTACATAAATCATTCTCCCAAAGGCAGCGTAAACAAGCATCTCAGAGAATACACTTACTTAAAACTGATGGTCTAACGGGTTGAAACCTGCATCCATACAGGATTCTGATTCTTGGAAGAGTTGTGCCTGCTTCTTCAAAAGCCCGACTCCACTGCATCAGAACCCCGTTTTCATATTTCCATTTTGCCCCAAATCCGCTGAAACTCCATATTGGTGGTTAAGAGAACTGACCAAAAATATTCGCCTCTTTTTTTTTGAACCAGGAATGTGAATTGATGCTTGCACAATGGGAAAATAATTTGAATTTTGTGGATAGATATAGAGTTGCTGTGGATAACTGTACGGAACTGGTGAACACGAAGAGAATAATCAGTGAATTAAAATATTCTACCGAAAATTGGTTTTGCAAGTTTTATCCTCGCATATATTCGCCAACTGACTTACTGGGATAATAATTAGGAAACATTTCCTTAATCATAAAATAACAAAGCCGAACTAACTGAAAGCCCCATAGGTCATTGATCGAAAAATCAATGTTTAACCTTTTTTGATGACTATTGTATGGATCTTACTAACCTTAATAGAGATAAAAAAAACCGAAGAAAGACCTCTCCCGATCTCAGTACCATGATTTATGGCAAAGTGCCGCCTCAGGCTAAGGAACTTGAAGAGGCTGTGCTTGGCGCCGTCATGCTGGAGAAAGGAGCCTTTGATACGGTTATTGAAATTTTAAAGCCGGAATGTTTCTACGTCGATGCGCATCAACGAATTTTTAAGGCAATGCAGAGCCTGGCTAATAAAAGCCAGCCGATAGATATTTTAACGGTAGTGGAAGAAATGCGGAGCCGCGAAGAGCTGGATTTGGTTGGCGGACCTTATT
>JAGIAB010000417.1 GCA_017745135.1 Flavisolibacter sp. | reverse complement strand
CCTGCAGCATAAAAAGTTCTTTGCACCTGCGTTCCACCAAACGAACGGTTGCTCAGCAATCCACCATATTCTCTCGCAAACGGAACACCTTGCGCCACGCATTGATCAATGATGTTGGCACTTACTTCCGCCAAACGATGTACGTTGGCTTCTCTTGCACGGTAGTCGCCACCTTTGATGGTATCATAAAAAAGACGGAACACTGAGTCTCCGTCATTTTGATAATTTTTTGCTGCATTAATTCCACCTTGTGCTGCAATGGAGTGTGCACGACGTGGAGAATCCTGGAAGCAAAACGCTTTCACTTTATATCCCAACTCACCAAGCGAGGCCGCTGCGGATGCACCCGCCAGGCCGGTTCCGATCACAATCACTTCCAGCTTTCTTTTATTGGCAGGATTCACCAGCTTCACATGTCCTTTATAATCTTCCCATTTTTTCTCTAACGGTCCTGCAGGAATTTTTGAATCAAGCATATCAATTTGATATTTTGAAATTCTATTTTGTGCTAAGAGTTTAAAAGAGAGAAAGAGATAAAGAGAATGTTGGCAACCTCTTTTTTCTCATTTTCTCTTTTAACTCTTAGTTTATTTTTTAATCCATCACCACTGCTACTATCATCGCCTGTTGTGTCACTCACTTCTGCGTTCTGTAATTCTATTCTGCACTCTGCCAACCTCACTATTGGTTTCAGGCACTCTTAACGTCCGGGACCGATCCAATTCAAATACATACTGATCGGCATCAATGCAAACAGCACACAAACGATCACACTGAAACCATATCCCAAACCTTTCAATAAGCTCAGATATTTTTTGTTGTGTACACCCATTGAACGGAAGGCTGCATGAAATCCATGCAACAGGTGAAACAACAGTGCACCCACTCCAATCAAATAAACAATGACCACCCAGCCTTGTTGAAAGGTATCATACATTAACAGGAACATGTTATGCATTTCCTTTCCATTATAACTCTGCTGCGGTACATTGTGGGTTATTCTTGAAGGAATCCAAAACTGCGACACGTGCAATACGAGGTACAAAAAAATCAATGTTCCCAATATTGCCATGCTCCGGCTCATCCAGGTGCTGCCACGGTTTCCTAAATCAACTTTATAACCTTGTTTTCTTTTTGACCGGTTCTTTGCTTCCACTGCATATCCCTGGATAATGTGAAGTATAAACCCGGCAAACAAGCCAATTTCCATGATTCGTATCACCAATGAATTACCCATATAAAACGCGGCCCTGTTGAACATAGAGCCATCATCATCAGGATTAAAAAAGGGAAGATCATTAAAAACACAAGAGTTCAAGCCAACGTGGACGACCAGGAAAGAGATCAAAAATAAACCCGTCAATGCCATCACTATTTTTCTACCTACAGCAGAAGTGAAGAATTGAGACCATTTCATAAGCTATCAGGAGGGGTTGAAAAATTTCCGCAAAGGTAAGCCCCGATCGCCAAAAAATCGCATCAAAATAAAAGAGAATGAAATGGACTCGCCACAAGGTCATTATTAATGAACAGCATTGCTACTATATCATAATAAACTTGTGAAGATTTACAAAGGAAGGCGACGGCTTAATTCTTCATCTATCTTTTTAAATAAATGGAAGGGCTTATACACCCGCCAGTTGCCGAGGTTCATCAACTCGATGTAGTAATTCAGTTTGGCTTTTTTAAAATCGTGTTGCGTGGCTTCAGGCATATTCAAACTAACAATCCATCCGTTTTCGTCACTAACGTCTTCATACCATTCCTGGTAATAATCTTTATCGCCACTATGAAAGTTCAAAACGTTTTCCGTAATTAAGATAAACTTGTTAATCCCCTCATCCATGAATTTATCAGCCACTTCCCGCTTCAGTTCCATAATGTCGTTTTCAATCGCATCATTCCATTCACCAATCAGTTCTAAGATCACATAATGCTCATCATAGTTTGCCTGCAAAACTTTCAGGTAAAGTGTACGGCTTCCAAAATCATCCCATTGAGGATGGATATAGTAATTGTAAACAGTGGATGAAAATTCGAACTCAGAATATTCTCTCTTAAAAAACGGAGACTTCTCATCTTCCTCACTCACATATATGTGACGCCAATTGTAATATGGTTCAATATCGTGCATAATTCATTTACAAATGTGTCGATGTGCAAATTTGCAAATGAAGACTCAACTGTTTGCGCATTGGCTTATCTGCACATTAGCACACTATTTTTTCAGTTTATAATTATCAACCGCTTTTTTAACGCTGCCGTATTGCAATAATAGCTCCTTTGCTTCTTCATAATCTGTTAAACCTATCTTGTCCATTATCATTTTTGTGCCACGGTCAATAAGCTTTTCATTGGTGAGTTGCATGTTTACCATTTTATTGTCCTCCACCCTTCCTAATTGTATCATTACCGTAGTAGAAATCATGTTGAGGATGAGTTTTTGAGAAGTGCCGCTTTTCATTCGTGTGCTTCCTGTAACAAACTCAGGACCTACTTCACATTCGATAGGAAAATCAGCCACATCCGTTAAGGGCGAACCCGGGTTATTGGTAATGCAACCCGTGGTAATGCCTCTTCTCTGACACTCTGCTAAAGCACCGATGACATAAGGAGTTGTTCCGCTTGCGGCAATTCCAACCACTACATCTTTAGTGTTGATATTATGTTCCTGAAGGTCTATCCAGCCTTGTTCAAAACTGTCTTCTGCTTTTTCGATGGCTTTGATAATAGCTTCATCTCCTCCTGCAATTACGGCTATTACCAACCCGTAAGGCACACCATAGGTTGGCGGACATTCGCTTGCATCCACCACAGCCAAACGGCCACTTGTTCCAGCTCCAATATAAAAAAGCCGGCCTCCTGCCAGCATTTTATCCGTTATAGCACCTACCAATCTCTTTATCTGTGGAATCGCCTTCTCAACTGCGTAGGGCACAGTTTTATCTTCATTATTAATATTCGTAAGCAATTCGCCAATGGGCATATTCTCCAGGTGGCGGTACTTGCTCGGCTGCTCTGTAATTTTGGTAAACTCGTGCATTGCTTAATTGTTGTTGCTATGAAATTTTATCAGGCCCTCCATAGTATTTTTCAAAACTTTTCCTAATTCAAATTCATAGGATTGACAAAGCTGTTCTATTACATCTTTAAAACCATAAGCCACACTTCCGACAAAATTCACAGGGTGCTTCCATATCTCGTTATACTTACACAAATGTTGAAAGAAAAAATCATTT
>JAGIAB010000416.1 GCA_017745135.1 Flavisolibacter sp. | reverse complement strand
TTTTCTTAAACAAATCCATTTGCTGCTCCAGCTTTTCACTTGCCCACCGGTCATCGGCGTCAATAAAGGCCAGATAATCGCCCTTTGCATGGTTTGCTGCATGGTTTCTGCCAGCACCCTGCCCCTGATTATTTTGATAGAGGTATTGTACGGACGGATATCTTTTTATGATCTCTGCGGTTTTATCTACTGATCCATCGTCACAAATTATCAGTTCATAATTATCATAGGTTTGATCCATTACGCTTTTAATACTTTGCTCAATAAATGCCTCGGCATTATAAGCAGACATGATCACACTCACCAAAGGTTTATGCATAGGCGTACAAATTTTTCGGTGTTTGCTTTATTCTTTTATATTCCGCACGCAGGATTACGAGTTGTACCCCAACCATGTACCAAAAAAACTCAAATAGAATGTGATTTCCTGAAAAGATGTAAAAGCATGTAACAAGTAATGTAATAAGCGCTGCTTTAGAATATATAAATAGTTCCGTGGCTGGAGGTTGAGACCTGAATACCTTTCTTATTGATTTGTAAAAGCAGATCAAAAACCATAACACGATTGAGAAACCAATAACCCCTGTCTCCAGCAATGCATGGGCGTAAAAATTGTGTATTGTAATGACTAAACCGGAGTTTCCGAAACCTTCCATTAAAAGAGGTGAAAAATAGACTCCTATGCCCAACAAAGGCATAGTCAGCCATTTTTGAAAGGCTGTATAAATCACAATCATTCTCCCAATGGCGCTGGAATCATCACCAGAAAACAACAGCAGCACTCGCTCCCTTATAGAAGGCACTGAATAGATAATAAAGCAGAGACTTAAAAAACTAAACAGAATATATAATACAGTTTTCCACTTCACCTTTTTACCAACATTAAACGTCAGGAAGAGAGTAATAAAGAGACAGGCTAATCCATTACGGGAAAATGATAAAAATACCGGTGGAATTAACAATATGGAAAGAATCAAAAGGAATTTACTACGAGTAAACAAATAATAATTAAAAACGAATACAAGTGCAACAACTGTGGTCAATGCAAAATCATTGGGATTAGTAAAAAAACCAATTGCCCTCTGATAGCCTTCATTTCCCTCCGTAATGCTGGCATTGAATAGGGTATGCTTCAAGAGAAACATTTCCGGGTAGGCCGAAAGAGAGCTCAGAACCAAACCTGCACAATAGAAGTGAAAAAGCCTAATCCCCTGCTGTACATCCCTGAATGCAAAAAAAATAAAAAGAACGGTAATCATCCTTCGGAATATTGAAATCCACAAGGGTGTCAGCTCTTCTGATGCTTTAAAAAACAAGTTATGCAACACGAATGCATAGTTGAACAAGATGATAACAAAATATAACAGTGCTGCATTGAATAATCTATTTGAAAAAAGAAAGACAAACTGTTTTCTTCTGGACAGGATAAAGGCGGCAATAAAAAACAAAATAGTGGTCAGGGCCGGTATCTTTATACCTGCTATTGATACTAAATCAGTCTCTCCCAATAAAGGGGAAAGAAATGCAAGGATGTACCCGAATTTCCGGAAGCCGTTCAATTGCTAAGCTTAAATAAAATTAAACTAAGGTAGGACAGGAGTATAGTTTCTTCAATTTATCCATAGTCTCTTCATAGGAGAAAAGGGAATGGTACCGCTCATATCCTTTTTTGCCCATTCGGAGGCGAAGGTCAGAATCACTAATTAATATTTCTATTTTTTCAGATAGCTCTAAGACATTTCCAGGTGTTATAATATACCCTGTTTCACCATTGGAAACAATCTCAGGTATTCCTGCAAGTTTTGTACTTACGACAGGTTTTTGGCTCAGCATTGCCTCCAGCAAAACATATGGAAAGTCTTCATTCGAAATCGAAGGAAGAACAAACATATCAAACTGGCACAAATATTTATACACTTCGGCGGTAAAACCAGTGAATATAACTAAATCATTTAGATGCTTCTCTTTCACTAGACGTTTTAATTCCTCTTCTTGTTCTCCGTCTCCAACAATAATCACCTTAGCACTACGTTTCTGCAGCTCACTTTTTAAAATGACGGCAGCTTCAATCAAAGAAGACACTCCTTTTCTTTCAGTCAGTAAACCAACGAAGCCAATCCATAATTCCCGTTCAGGTTTTTGAATCAGGGATTCAGTGGTCGCAGAAAATTTATCCTGTAAAACCGTATTATTAATATTAACGATTTTATCAAAATCGAATCCACGTTTTTCATGAAGCTGCATTCTAGCTGCTTCAGAGCCAGTAATAAAGAAATTGATGTCTTTTTGTAAACACCTGTCCAAAAAATAGTGTGGAAGATCGTACCATTTTCTTTTATAGGCCAGATTGTTGACATGCATGATTATTTTAGGAACATTGCTATGTTTGGCAGCCAGTGCAAAAGCCAAGCAGGATGAGGCTCCAGGATATCCCCCGTTGTTGATGTGAACGACATGTGGCCGCAACTTCTTAATCTTCCCCACACAAAACGGCACCCAGACAATGAAATAAATTAGAAAGAAATCAAAAATACGATCGATGTTGAAAAAAATTTTTTTGATGATCTCAGGATAGTTCGAATTATAAAACACATCAGAAAACCGGGTCAGATAAAGTGGTTGCATTATGATTTGGCAACTACTGCCTAAAACCATCCTTAATTTCGTTTCATAATTCTTACTATAACGATAAATAAAATACATTTCATACTCTTCCTGCAATGACCTGTTCAAAAGAATGTTGAGAACTACATTTTCGCTTCCACTAAAAGTATAGCAATCAGAATAAACCAACAGTCGCTTTTTCACTTGATCACTTTCAAATTAAATGTCAGGCTGTTTAAGGGTATCAACGAAGAAAGATATCCTTCATAAAACTGTGTATGCTTGTTACAAAACTTTACAAACCTTCTCATAAAAAAAGACCGGTGCTCAAACCCTACATCGAAACGTACGCTTTCCACTTCCATTCTTTTCTCTGAATATTTATAACGCTTAAAAAAATGATGTTTGGGATTAAAATATGAGAAAGAGTCTATGGTGAAAGAATGTTTGTGTGTGGGGTCAATAGCGGCATATTTACTTCTAAAATAAGGAACGACAATTTCAATACTTCCGCCAGGTTTTGAGATCCGCCATAATTCTTCCATAGTTCGTATAACGTCTTCCAAATGTTCAACTACATTATCGCAATAGATTTTATCAAACTCATTATCAGAAAAAGGATAAGGAAATATTTCTAGGTTGTGGA
>JAGIAB010000415.1 GCA_017745135.1 Flavisolibacter sp. | reverse complement strand
ACCAATGGTAACACCATAACCAGGCTCTAAAGGACGAAACTCAAACTGAGCTTCAAAATCTGAAGCCTTCTGCAGGATAATTTTGTCAGGCTGGTGGAAATTTAAAATTGCCATATTTTGGATTTGTATTTTAGTTTTTTTTCAATTACTGAACTAAATGCGAAACGCTTAATGCCAAATGCCGAAAGCATTGAGCGTTCAGCATTAAGCATTCTGCGTTATAAAGCTTATTTAGAATACAATTCAACAATCAACTGCTCCTTAATGTTCTCAGGAACACTTTCCCTTTCAGGATACGTAATGAAAGTACCTTTCACTTCAGTTTCGTTGAAATCGATCCATCCGAATTTTGGATTTTTTGGACGGATAACGCTTGTAATAGACGAACGTTCCTTGCTGCTTTCTTTTAAAGTGATGATATCGCCTGCTTTTAATTGGAAAGAAGGAATGTTTACCACTTCACCATTTACTTCAATGTGTTTGTGGCTCACCAGCTGGCGGGCAGCAGGACGGCTTGGGGCAATACCCATGCGGAATACGGTGTTGTCTAAACGAGCTTCCAGTAATTTAATAAGGTTTTCACCGGTAATGCCTTTGCGGCGGTTTGCTTCCTCAAAAGTTTTGCGGAATTGTTTTTCCAATACACCGTAAGTGTATTTGGCTTTTTGTTTTTCACGCAGCTGTAACGCGTATTCACCCAGGGTTTTACGCTTACGCTTTTCGCCATGCATACCGGGAGGGTTGCTGTTTTTACCCAACCATTTACCATTACCTAAAATAGGTTCTCCGAAAATACGGGAGATTTTGGTCTTAGGACCATTGTAACGTGCCATAATTATACTTTCATTTAAGCTTTTTTAGAAACCGGTACAGCAATCAGTAAAAAGCTTTGGAAAAAATTAATTGTGTACCCTTTATTAAAATGAAGGCCAATTGGCTATCAATTATGCTTAACGCTTAATGCTACAGGCGCAATGCTTACATACAGCCTGTCTACTTTATAACGCTCAGCAAAAATTTAAAGAACTTTCTATTTTTTGTTACCAGCTGTTGCACTACTAGCGGCGGTCTTGCGTCGCACACTTCATCGCCTGGTAACACTGCTCAGCAGTATACGGCCATGAACCATGAGCCATCTACTATGAACAATTCTTAAACTCTTCTCTTCTTGGGAGGACGACAGCCATTGTGCGGCAAAGGCGTAACGTCTTTGATCATCACAATTTCAATACCAGACTGAGACAGTGAGCGGATGGCTCCTTCTCTTCCGGCACCGGGTCCTTTTACGTATACATCCACTCTTTTCAAGCCAGCATCCAGTGCTACTTTTGCAGCATCAGCAGATGCCATTTGAGCGGCGTACGGCGTGTTCTTTTTAGAACCGCGGAAGCCCATTTTACCGGCACTGCTCCAGGAAATTACCTGGCCGGTTTTGTTGGTAAGACTGATAATAATGTTGTTGAAGGTAGCAGAAATGTGGGCATCGCCGTAAGCGTCCACTTTTACTACTCTTTTCTTTGCAGCGGCTTTTCCGCTGTTTTGTGCTTTTGCCATAATTGAAAAACGAGGTATTCCTGATTAAAAAAATAATCCGCCCTTGGGCAAATCCCGGTTTAATCCTCCACGTGCACCATCGTATCCGTAATTAAACCAGTTGTTATAGGTGCATATAATAAAAAGTGATCAGCTATCAGACATCAGTTATCAGTAAACACTGATAACTGACAACCGAAAACTGATGACTTCATTACTTCTTAGCTGCCTTTTTCTTACCCGCAACGGTTTTACGTTTACCCTTACGTGTACGGCTATTGGTTTTTGTACGCTGACCACGAACAGGCAATCCTTTTCTGTGACGCAGCCCACGGTAACAGGCGATATCCAATAAACGTTTGATGTTCATTTGAACTTCGCTTCTCAGCTGACCTTCCACTTTCAGTTCTTCAGTGATGGTAGAACGGATCGCATTCAGATCCGCATCATTCCACTCCGTTACTTTTTTGTTACGGTCGATATTATTCTTATCCAGAATATATTTTGCTGTAGAAGGGCCGATACCATAGATATAGGTAAGGCCGATTTCGCCTCTTTTGTTTTTTGGTAAGTCTACACCGGCAATACGTGCCATAGTTTAAATTTATTGTTTTTAGTTCTTAGTTTCTGGTTAACGGTTCAACGATAAACCATAGGACCATAAACTATAAATGATTACCCTTGTCTTTGTTTAAAGCGGGGATTCTTTTTGTTAATAATATAAAGCTTCCCCTTGCGACGTACAATTTTGCAGTCGGCGCTACGCTTTTTTATGGACGCTCTTACTCTCATTTTATTTAATGTTTACGTTTGACGTTTATCGTTTGACGTTTAAACCAGAGAACACCTCAAACTTTAAACTTCAAATCCTGGAACTATTTTAATTTCGATACCGGAAGTTTATCCTCCCCCGGGTTAAGTCATAAGGAGACATTTCCAATCCCACTTTATCCCCGGGAAGAATACGGATGTAGTGCATGCGCATCTTTCCGGAAATTGTTGCCAAAACCTCATGCCCATTCTCTAACTTCACCCTGAACATCGCGTTGGACAAGGCTTCCACGATCACTCCGTCTTGTTTTATTAATGGTTGTTTCGACATACAAATTTTAGGGCTGCAAAGATAGGTATATTCTGTATAATAAAAAAGCCTTATTCTGCTTAATTTCAGAATAAAGCTGTACAGTCCTTTGTATCAGGGTATCGTTCTACTCAAAATTAGTGCACCAACGGCACCTTAGTCATCTGTAAATGAATGTTTTGCAACTCATTTACGGTTATCTGGCGGTCATACAGGCGCCGATCCTCGCGATACCATATTTCACTTCTTGAAAAATTATCAGCCGCCGGCACCAGCACCCGGAAGGGGCCTTTGCCATATTTGGCACCATTGCCTGCCTCATTGTCCATTCTTTCAAATCCCAGGCGTACCAACTGCCCTTCGGTAAGCGGAATACCCTTAACCTGGTCCGGCCGGTACCAGAACTCCTGTATTCCATTATCAACGCAAATCTCGCCTTCTTCGGTACTAACCCGCACAACTGAGCCTTCGCGCGACACTCCGTCATCTTTTACGACAACCCAGTCGCCTGGTTTTAATTCGTTTAACAGCATAGCTAAAATTTATTTAAACCAATGAATTACAAGCATAAATATAACTTTTTTTCGTGTTGGGCGTTAATAAATCATTAATTAAATTTAAATTTTTTGTTAGAGTTTGGCA
>JAGIAB010000414.1 GCA_017745135.1 Flavisolibacter sp. | reverse complement strand
GAGAATTACCTCTTCTGATAGCAGGGTATTTCCCGGCTATCCATTTACTGTTTGCATCGTATGGATCTTCTCTGTGCCAACGATCTTCAAACATATAATGCGGTGAGGTGCCATTATTCTGGAACGGTATCTGTAACTCTACTGATCTTTGGAAAGACTGTAAAGCAGCACCGGCCAAAACAACAGAAAGGTTAATGCCTTTATAAGCTGCATTAAGAGTAGAACCGAAGCTAAGGAATGGATTGGTGCCTCTTGGATAACCAATTACTTTGCGATCCAGATCGTTGATGATTCCGTCCTTGTTTACATCCTCGTAAATAAAATCACCAGGCAACATGGTTCTGTTACCTTGTCCATCGATGTTAACCGGGTACTTATCTATTTCCGCCTGCGACTGGAAGCGACCAATCACATGATAACCGAAAGAACCGGTCGCACCCGAAAGACGGTTCTGATTGGAAGTACGGTACTCGTTATAAGAGTTACCAAAGCGTTGTTTGTATTCATAAACACTCCATGTGCGTGCATAAGATGCATTTACCCCTGCAGAGAAATCAACCTTTCCAATATGGGTATTATAATTTACGATACCTTCTATTCCACGGGTTGCATCTTTATTCAAATTTTCATTGGGAAGTGTATAACCTACTTCACTTGGCAATAACACATCATAGCGGCCAAAAGGCAAACCGGAACGTTTGCGTTGAAATACATCTATCTGACCTGAGATTTTATTATACAATAAACTGAAGTCCAGTCCAAGGTTCATTGTACGGTTCATTACCCAGGAAAGTTTAGTGACAGGTACTCCTCTTGGGCGTGTTCCAATGACCAAAACGCCATCTAAAACAGAATTACCCTGGCGATAGGAATAGCCTGGCATGTAATCAAATGCACTAATTCCTGCTTCACTACCAGTTTCCCCATACGAAGCCCGGAGCTTGAGCTCATTGATTAATCTTACATTTTGGAAGAAAGATTCCTGCGAAATCCTCCATCCTGCAGATACTCCTGAAAAGAAACCCCACCTATGATCGGGTTCATAGAGGTAAGAACCATCGTAACGACCCAATAATTCCAGCAGGTATTTTTGCTTGTAGTTATAGTTCAGTCTTCCTATATAACCTGCCCTTGCTTCTACAGACCACTGATCCTGCAAAATATCCTGCTCAGAAAAACTCATTAAAGGAACAAAGTTGTTAGAAGGAACCGTGTGCACTACGAAGTAGGTATTATCGTAGTCAGAACGTTCATATCCCGCTACTGCAGCAAAAGAATGCGAACCAATTTGTTTGCTATAGTTTAACGTGAATTGCGCATAGCGGTTGATTACATTTCGCTTGTGTTTTTCCCGCCATGGATTCTGATTACCGTATGGGACAGCTCCGGCAACAGGCAACCCGGTTGTATTATCGTAGGGTCTATCCTGATAAACACCTGTTACAGGATTGTATATATAGGCAGGATAGGTGTACTCCATTCCATCAAAATCCTCATTCTGATAATTATAATTCACTGTTGCTTTTGCCTGTAATCCAAATTTGAAATCGTATTGAGCATTTAATTTGAAATCCATAGCATGCCACCAGTCCTCAATCCAGCCTGTTATTTCATCGGTATACGTAGCCGGATTTACGTTTACATTATGTGTGTTGTTAACGTAACGGGGATTGTTATTTGCATACGGCGCTTCTGTTGGCCACATACTGAAAATACTCAGGAAGGGATTAAAATAATCATCCAGTCCAGGCACACCTACGTTATGTGATTTTTCCAAACGCAATCCGATTTGCGTACCCAATTGCAGACGATTGGCTAATTGCGTATTCAGGTTGGCCTGCACATTTGTACGCTGGTATGTATAATCTTTTATGATGGCATCCTGGCTCAGGTGACTTATCGATAAATAATAAGTAGATCGTTGTGAACCGCCGGATGCGCTGGCGTTAATATAACGTTGAGGTACGTTTGGCCGGGTTACGATATCAAAATAATTATAGCTCTGGTAGCCGCTGTCCGTTCCTAAACGCCATTTTTCCAATTCAGCCGGACTAAGAACTGCATTGGGATCCTGGTTAGCATTTAATGCGGCTTCCACTGTTGCTCTTTGATGAACATAAGCACTTGGTGGTTTTGGATAACGGGTAAAATTCTGGAAACCATAATAACCGGATACATTAATATTAGCCGCTTCCTTCTTTCCTTTTTTGGTTGTTACCAACACAACACCATTGGCAGCACGCAAACCATAAATAGAAGCAGAGGCGTCTTTAAGAATGGTGATACTTTCAATGTCCTCCAGTCCAAGCGTATTAAATACATCCTGTCCCGAACCCTGGGTATAACCAAATGCAGTAGTATTAGTACTGCCACCGGTATAAGGAACACCATCTATCACAAATAAAGGGTTGCCCATGTTCCTGATTTGAATGTTCACGCCCCTGCCCGGCCGCGAGTCCGGAGAACGGGAAGTAATACCCTGAACCTTTCCAACCAATGCACCTGAAGTAGTGTTGGCAGGAGTTGTTATTAAGTCTTTTGAGTCTATGGTACTAATAGCTCCCGTAATCGCTCTCTTCCGTTGCGTAGAATAACCAACTACCACTACATCAGTCATTTGCTGGTTGACAGATTGCATTTGAACATTAAAATTGCTACGGTTATTTATTGGTATTTCCTGCGTGGTATAACCAACAAACGTAAACACAAGTGTGCCGTTAGAAGGGCCGGTGATTGAAAACCGGCCATTACTATTTGTAGTAGTAATATTTGTAGTGCCTTTTATCTGAACTGTTACACCTTCAAGTGCTGTATCTCCAACAGCTACCCTTCCAGTGATAGTTGATTGAGCAAACAAAAATGAAGATGCAAGAATCAAGATCAATGAGAAAAACCATTTCATGTTCCTAAAGTAATTTTTTTGGGAACCACGGGACATAGAGGGGCCGTTCCCGTGGAATACGCATTTTTCCATGGCGATGATTTTGGTAAATTTTTAAAATCAGTTATTGAAAAAAATTTCTGATCACATCAGCACAATTCACGCAAGGCTAATGACTATGGACCATTACCGTAAGCCGCATCATAGTTGTGCAATGATTGACCGGATAGCAATTCACGCAAGCAAGTAGACATAACAAACCTTTTTTTAAGTTTACTAATCTTGTTTCCAGAGGTAAGAACAAAATATTATGACTATAAAGCGTTATCTCAATAGTTAAACTTGCACAACCCACCTTCTGCGTAACAGTTCAATAC
>JAGIAB010000413.1 GCA_017745135.1 Flavisolibacter sp. | reverse complement strand
TGGCATTAAATGGTATTAATCAGAACATAGTTTCTAATGTCACTCCTTCGGAGTTTAGATCCCGGTTCTTATCAATTAAAAAGTCTATAGTAATGACATTCCTTCGGGATTATGTTGTAGTTATGGGTTAAGTTACCTGTCTTAATATTTTGAGAGATTTCGATATTGGTTAGATATGCCAATTGAAATGAAATGTAGGTTAAGGAGCATTTCAAATCACTGTCTATTAGTCTACGATCGTTTATGAGCCTGCTTTAACCCATCTCTGCTTTTTTCATCGGCACAGGCTTTGTAAAAGCTGTGGTATGAAAAAGATTTTTTGGGGAACAGCGATACTAGTGGTATTCAGCTCCTGCACACAGGTAGCCGGTTGGTTCGGCCATAATTCAGACAGTACAAGTGGAATGCACGCAGACAGCAGCGCATACGCGGCTTATGCAAGAGACATGAGTATTACAGCAGCCAATGCTTATTCCGACTTGTTTTTAGATAGTAATGCAGTGGATTCATTTATTCAAAAAGAAAAACTGGATGATTCCTCGGCAACTGCCCTGCGCAATTTTTACCGGGTAAGAAACTATCAATATGCCTGGTTTACTTCTGATGGTCCTACCGAGCAGGCAAGAGGATTGTGGAGTTTATATGCGAGCAAAAAAGACAGTTTATCAAAAGAGCCTGCCAACCAGATAAAGGACAGGATGGATACTTTGTTGCAGCATGATTCAATAACAGTGGCAAAAAATGATTCGTCTTTTGTTCAAACCGAGTTGACGCTGACACAGCAACTCATTCAATATGCTTCAGAAAATCCACAGCATATCAGTAAAAGCAGCATTTACTATTTAGTGCCCGCTAAAAAAATGGATGCAATGGAGTATGCTGACTCTGTTTTGAACAGGCGAAAGGATTCCTCATTGTATGCTAGCAACAAGGGATATAATTTATTGAAAGAACAACTGGCTAATTATTATTCAATAGCAAAGAACGGAGGTTGGGGAACAATTGCTTCAACGCCTCAATTGAAAAAAGGAACGAAATCGCCCCAGGTAGTGGCGCTGAAAAAACGTTTGCAGTTGTCGAAAGATTACAATGGCACTGATACCAGCAACGTATTTTCTGATTCCCTGGAAACAGCAGTCAAATCCTTCCAGCAGCGAAACGGTTTACAACCAAACGGAGTTGTGAATGATTCAATGATCAATATTCTGAACGTTCCTGTTGAACAACGTATAGAACAGGTTATTGTTAACATGAACCGTATGCTTTGGATGCCGCAGCATACTGACAGCAGCCGGATTGAAGTGAGCATTCCTTCGCAGATGTTGTATGTATATGCCGATAGCGGTAAAACTTTTGAAATGCCGGTGGTGGTTGGGAAGGAAGGCAGCAGTACCGTAATGTTCAGCAGCCAGATCAATCAAATTGTATTCAGTCCAATTTGGCATATCCCGGAAAGTATTGTACGGGACGAGATCATGCCGAAGATGAAATCGGATGCGACTTACCTGAAGAAAAATAATATCGAAGTGGTGAAGCAAAATGATAGCATTCCTGTATTGCAACAATTACCGGGCAAGGACAATCCTTTAGGTAAAGCAAAATTCCTGTTCCCGAACACCCATGATATTTATTTGCACGACACGCCAAACAAAGATTTGTTTGCAAAGAATAACAGAACAATGAGCCATGGATGTATTCGTGTAGCCGATGCAGCAAAGCTGGCCCAGTATCTTTTGCGTGATCAATCGGATTGGACAGCACAAAAGATCCAGGCAGCTATGAACAGCGGCAAAGAACAAACGGTAGAACTAAAAACCAAACAGCCTGTAAGCATCACTTATCTCACGGCATGGGTGGACAAAAACGGAATGATGAATTTCAGGCCGGATGTATATAATCATGATAAAGAGGCTATGGAAAAAATGTTTGTATCAAAATCGTAAATCAATATTTCTGGAAATAAAAGCCTCATTGGTTGAAAAGCTGGGATGAGCTATCTTCAATCATTATGAGGCTTTTTACTTTTATTCTGCTTCTGTTGGCAACAACTCCTGTTATTGGACAGAAAAATTATTACCTGTTGGTTGGAACCTACACCAGGGGAAAAAGCGAAGGCATATACGTTTATAATTTCAATAAAAAAGATGGCTCCGCTAAAATTGTTGATTCCGTTCAAACATCCAATCCTTCCTACCTGGCAGTAGCTCCGAATCAAAAATTTGTATATGCTGTGCAGGAAAACGCCAACAATGGTAAGGGCGGAGAAGTAGCTGCATTTGCATTCACTAAAGAAAACGGAAAACTATCTTTCATTAATCGACAGCTTTCGGCCGGCGACCATCCTTGTTATGTGGCAATCGATAAAACAGGCAAATGGATTGCCGTTGCAAATTATACAAGCGGTACTGTAGCTGTATTGCCTGTTAACAGTGATGGAAGTTTAGGTAAAGCCGTAAGTTCTTTTCAACACACGGGACATGGAATCAATCTAAAAAGACAGGAAGGCCCACATGCACATTCCGCAGTGTTTTCACCTGACAACAAGTATTTGTTTGTACAGGATTTGGGAATTGATAAGATCATCGTTTATGCTTTCAATGATAAAACGGGAGCCCTCGCACAAAAGGACAGTATTAGGTTAACCGATGGCTCGGGACCAAGACATTTTACATTTCATCCCAACGGAAAACGGGCCTATGTTGTGCAGGAGTTGTCGGGAGATATTACTGCATTTAATTACCAAAAAGGTGCATTAACCCAAGTCCAAACTATTTCTGCATTGCCAAAAAACTTCAATAAATTTTTTACCAGTGCGGATATCCACGTTAGCAACGATGGAAAGTTTCTGTATGCTTCAACGAGAGATTCAGCTAATATTCTCACCATTTTCAGGATCGATCAAAAAACAGGAAAGCTCTCTATTGTCGGTCATCAATCGGTACTCGGTAAAACTCCACGCAATTTTAATTTCGATCCATCCGGTAATTATTTGCTGGTAGCTAATCAAAATAGTGACAACATAGTAATCTTTAAAGTAAATCGCCAAACAGGATTGCTTACCGATACAGGAAACAGGATTGATGTGGGCAGCCCCGTTTGTATAAAATGGATTGAGAAGTGAAAGTGGCAAAATATTTAAAAATTCAGGCAGCCATTTTAAAAGAAGAGTGTTATTATATACTTGGCTTCACTGCTACTATCAACGTCTGTTGTGTCACTCACTTCTGCGTTCTGTAATTCTATTCACCATTGCGCTAGTG
>JAGIAB010000412.1 GCA_017745135.1 Flavisolibacter sp. | reverse complement strand
TTCCTCCCGTCGGGGGAAGGTCGGGATGGGGGCAACATCCCCTCCCTGGAGGGGCAAGGGGTGGGTTGACATGCAGAATAAAGATCTTCTCCCTTTCAGCACCGATTTCCTAATTTTAGTAGACACAACCTCTTTTATGGACCAACGAATCATTAACCTTTACGACGAGTACACTCATAAGCCGCTAAGCAGGCAGGAATTTATGCGCCGTCTTATTTTATTAACCGGTGGTGTTGCGGCGGCCATGACAATACTACCCATGCTTGAGGTAAATTATGCCCATGCGGCTGTTACAAAAGATGATGACCTGTTTACGGAACGGGTTACGTACAAAGGTGTTAACGGAACGGACATGCAGGCCTATGTTGCACGTCCCCAAAAAGAAAATAAATATGCTGCTATTGTGGTTATTCATGAAAATCGCGGATTGAATGCACATATTGAAGATGTAGCAAGAAGAGCCGCTAAAGCAGGTTATTTAGCCATTGCACCGAATGCGCTTTCTCCTCTTGGAGGAACACCAACTGATGAAGACGAAGCAAGAGATTTGTTTACCAAATTGAATGCAGCAGATACGCTTCAAAATTTTATTAAAGTATTTGATTACCTGCCTGCACGGAAAGATTACAATGGCAAAGCAGGCTGTGTGGGTTTTTGCTGGGGCGGAGGAATGGCGAATGAACTAGCCGTAAATGTGTCGACGTTGAAAGCGGCTGTTTCTTTTTACGGACGCCAGCCCAATGTTGCCGATGTTCCAAAAATAAAAGCTGCAGTGCAATTGCATTATGCCGGTTTGGACGAAAGAATTAATGCAGGTAAAGATGCTTATGTGGATGCACTTAAGAAAAACAACATCCCTTATGAAGTGTATGTTTACGAAGGCGTGAATCATGCTTTTCATAACGATACTGCTCCAACGCGATATAATGAGGCAGCGGCCAAACTTGCCTGGCAACGCACACTGGATTTCTTTGCGAAATATGTAAAATAGATGACAGTTTTTATTAACAATGAATTTGTGCCGGAAGAAAAAGCGTTGCTGCATGTTAGCGATCTTGCCATTCAAAGAGGATACGGTGTGTTTGACTTTTTTAAAGTAGTGAATTCTGTACCGGTTTTTTTGCAGGAACATCTCGATCGTTTTTATTTTTCTGCAGAGCAGATGCATTTGAATGTAGCGTATTCCAAAGATGAATTAAAGAAGATTATTTCTGCACTGATCGAAAAGAACAATGCTGCCAATACTGGTGTTCGCATTACATTAACCGGGGGTTATTCGCCGGATGGCTACCAGCTTTTCAAACCTAATCTGGTCATTGCATTACGCCCCCTTACACCGCCAACGGAGGATCAGTTTCAAAATGGTATTAAGCTACTCACGTATCAACATCAGCGGCAATTGCCTCAGGCAAAAACCATTGACTATTTAATGGCTATCTGGCTGCAGCCTTTCATTAAAGAAAATGCGGCCGATGATGTTTTGTATCATCAAAACGGTTGGGTAAGTGAATGCCCGCGTTCTAATTTTTTTATTGTTACTCATGAAAATAAAATCATCACGCCTTCAAAAAATATTTTAAAAGGTGTGATGCGCTCCAAGCTTATTGAAGTTACCAAAACCAGTTTTGAAATTGAAGAGCGGGCACTTTCTGTTGATGAAATTAAAAACGCCAAAGAAGCATTTATCAGCAGCACTACCAAGATGCTCATCCCGGTCCATCAAATTGATGAGTGTATTTTTTCGAAAGATCACTCCATAACAACACAGGTTTTCCAATCCCTTCTTCAGCTTCAAAATTCTTATGTTCAATCGGCGTGATGAGGAATAAAAGAAACGCCATGTAACATCCCTTCTACACTATGGCTGAACACTAATTGTATGAATGTGCAATGGCATGTTTTATGGTTTCTACTATCTGAACTAAAAACTTTTATTATGCGATTTATTCCAACTAAAGTGCATGGTGTGCTGGATTATTTAGTGGGCATTCTTTTGATTGCTGCACCGTGGTTGTTTGATTTTGACCGTGGCGGAGCAGAAACCTGGATCCCGGTGATATTGGGTATTGCTACTTTGGTGTACAGCATTATGACAGACTATGAACTTGGATTAACAAGAACGCTGTCGATGCGTACACACTTAACATTAGATTTGATCTCGGGTATATTGCTGGCTGCGTCGCCATGGATATTTGGCTTTGCCGATTATGTTTATCTGCCACACCTGATATTAGGTATAGTGGAAATTGGAGCATCGCTACTGACCAAACAGGAACCTTCTACCGAAAGACGTATGCATCGAATGGCTCACAGTCATTAGCACTAAAAGTCCGGCCGTGCCGGACTTTTAGTATGTGGAAAATTGCGTAGTAACACGGTATTAAAATGCGTAGTAACCGTAATTTTTGAATAAGTGCTAACGTCTACCTTGGCTACATGATGAATATAACACAACAAGATATTGACCTTTGGGAAGTATGGATCGAATTTGATCAATCCCACCCTGAATACTTTGGAACTTTATATGTTCACGGAGAAATTGCTCTCGACGAAAAAATTCATTTAGCTCTTACCAGGATGGATTCAGAGAACGAAGGCACATTGAATTTGCGGTTGCCTGCACGTACAGCCTCCCCCTGGCGCACTAAAGAAGTATTATACTCAGAGCCCATCCGGAACCCGAATCAATACACATCCGTACGTATTTATTCAGGCGAAGAATTAATAGGATGCTTTAATGAAATTGAAATTATGATCTAAGGTTTTTTCATTATAGTACAGAGTTAGTTTTTAATCTGTACCCTTCAACCAGCTTCATTGGAAACCCTAACACCCTTGCCATGCCAAATGAAGTGGCCGTCATCGACCCATTGGGTAAAACCATTCATTTATTGCCCGGTATCTTTTTCGCTGAAAATGAAGCTGAGGAAATTTATGATCATGCAACAACAGCGATAAAAAAACCTGCATTGCTTGTGAAAGTGCATGAAAATGAGACTACGCAATTTTATTATTTCCGGTCCGTTGGGTGGAATAAAACTTTGCTTATTATTACCCGCTGGAGCAATGGCCGGTGGGAAGCTTATAGCTGCATAAAAAATCCGTCCGGGGAAACCTTATCTGCCCTTCTTAAAAAGGGAAACCAATTGATTTAAGTAATGATATACCATTGGGAACAAGATAAGTTTTACACAGAGAAAAGGAGAACGCAGAGAGTTTATCTCACAGATTTCACGGATGCTCACAGAAGTTTTCATCTGTGTACAT
>JAGIAB010000411.1 GCA_017745135.1 Flavisolibacter sp. | reverse complement strand
CTAATGTCACTCCTTCGGAGTTTTCTTCGGTCTGAATATTTATGTTTCTATAGTAATGCATTCCTTCGGAATTACAAAAAAGGGTGCATTTTCAAGTAACCAGCTTGTTGACAACTGCCTGTGCAAATCCTCTGATCCCATGCCACCGATGTTCCAAAACGCCCCTGTTAAAATCACTCACCTCTTTATCTCTTTTTCCTGCTCCTTCTTCTCTTAGCCTTAATTTTGCACACAATGAAAAGCTTCGACGTTCCTATTGTTTATCGCAGTCCGCTCATCTCGGCCATTAAGAAAAAACGCAAAGAGCAGGACCGCATGAAGCGGGACTTCTCTCCCACAGTTTTGGACTTTGGTTCTATAACAATTTACCTGGCTCGTCATTTCGGGTTTTGCTATGGGGTGGAAAATGCCATTGACATTGCTTTCAGAACGATTGAAGAAAATCCCGGAAAACGAATTTATTTGCTAAGCGAGATGATCCACAACCCGCAGGTAAATGCCGATTTAAAAGCAAGCGGTGTTGAGTTTTTACAGGATAATTCCGGCAGGCAAATCATTCCTTTTGAAAGTTTAACTGCTGAAGATATTGTGTTGATTCCTGCATTCGGAACAACACTGGCAATTGAAAAAACATTAAAGGATATAGGCATCCAAGTGGAACAATACAACACCACTTGTCCTTTTGTAGAAAAAGTATGGAACCGGAGCGAGGCCATCGCGAAGAAAGAGTACACGGTCGTCATTCATGGTAAGCCCAATCATGAAGAAACCAGGGCTACATTTTCACACGCATCTGCCAATGCTCCTTCTATAGTGGTGAAAGACATGGATCAAACAAAAGAGCTATCAAAATATATTCTTGGTGAAAAACCGGCAGAGCAATTTTATACTGAATTTAAAAATCAATATTCTGAAGGCTTTGATATAAACAAACATCTGGAAAGAATTGGTGTTGTCAATCAAACCACCATGCTTGCAAGTGATACGCAGGCCATTGCTGATTTTTTGAAAGAAACCATGATCGAGAAATATGGTTTAACGGAAGAGAATTTGAGAGAACGTTTTGCTGACACAAGAGATACTTTGTGTTATGCCACTAATGATAATCAAACCGCCGTAACAGGAATGTTGAATACAACTGCAGATTTAGCCATTGTGGTTGGCGGTTACAATTCCTCCAACACCTCGCATCTTGTGGAATTATGCGAAGACAAACTCCCCACCTTCTTCATCAACAACGAAGAAAAGATCCTGTCTCCTCAAACCATCATGCATTACGACTTTCATACAAAGACGGAACTGATCACAGAAAATTATTTGCCTAACAAGCAACCGGTATCCATTCTTATTACCAGCGGCGCCTCCTGCCCGGATGCATTGGTGGAAGGCGTGATAAAAAAACTGGCCGGATTTTATCCAGCCAGTAAATCAATTGAGGAGATTGCAGAGGAGTTTAAACTGTGATGACCCTCAACTTCATCTTCCATCTCAAAACTTTAGAGTTAGCAGTTTTCAGTTAGCAATTGGCTTCATGAGAAAACTGCAAACCGGAAACTGCCAACTGCCTGCTAATGAGCAATATCATCATGAATTAATGTCTTTGGTTCAGCACCTACGTATTTGGCATTATACAACAAATTGTAGTATTCTTCTGCCATGCGGTTACTATCGAATTGAACCATCACATCACGCATGCCGTTCTTTACAATTTGTCTCCATGTTGGATAATCATCATAATACAAAGGCAGAATTTCGTTATTGAGAATTTCATAAATCTGGTCAAGATCATATTGATCCTGATCATGAACATTCATTTTTACATAATCCTTCGGAGGCACAACAAATCCGTTGTTACCATGATGAATAAATTCAGGAATCCATCCATCGTTCGTGGAAAAGTTCACAGCGCCATTCATAGCTGCAGTCATTCCGCTGGTACCGGAAGCTTCACGGGGAACACGGGGATTGTTCAACCATGCATCTGCAGCTTGTTTCAAACGTTTTGACAATCCCAATTCATAGCCGATCAATACTGCAACATTTTTATAGCTCTTACTCAGGTGCACCAGGTGGTTGAATTCAGAGATGGCAGGATAGTCAACCGGGTAAGGTTTACCTGCCCAAATAATTTGAACCGGGTATTTTGTATTGTTCAAAAGCGCTTCAAATCTTTCCTTGTCCGTTGCAATCAAACCGGCACGTTTGTAACCTGCAAAGCGGCGGGCCCAAACAATGGTAAATACATTCGGATCAAATAATTTACCCGTTTGATCGGCCACAATTTCAAACGTACGCTTTTTCATCCATTTTTTACGGTCATCAAAAATGGCATCATTTCCATCTTCTCTTGCACGATACAATTGTTTATCGGCCCAATAACTCCAGTTTTGTGCATTGGTAATAGAAACAATCGGGCAAATGCCTTCATACTTGCCCCACATATGTCTTGATACTTCGCCATGCAATTGAGAAACACCATTGGCAATTCTTGCAAAACGTAAAGCTGCTAAGGAATGATTGAACTGATCATCAGGCATGCCTGTTAATCTTTTTACTTCATCAACGCTTAAGCCGCAGAAGTAACTCATTTTATGACAGAGGTAAATATCATGCTTTTCGTTACCCGCTTCTTCAGGTGTATGCGTAGTGAATACCAAACGTTTTCTTACTTCTTCAATATTGCGGTTGTATTTCTGATACAAGTAAAACGCAGCAGAAAGACCGTGTGCTTCGTTCAGGTGATACACTTCAGGCTTAAACCCGATCTCATCCAGCAATTTTGCTCCACCTACACCCAACAAAATAAACTGGGCCACTTTGGTAGCAACATTCGCATCGTATAAACGGTGCGTAATGGTTTGCGAAATGTAATCGTTTTCAGGAATATCCGTTGTCATTAAGAACAAAGGAGCCGTATTGAAAACATGAGGAGGCAGGTACATCACCTTTACCCAAACCGGGTGTTCGTGAATGGTTACTTCGAACTTGATACCTGTGTCTTCCAAAAAGCTATAGATCTTTTCCATCCAGGTAACCTGTAAGGTCTGGTCCTGGTTGCGGGTTTGATCGTAATAACCATATTTCCAAAGGATACCAATTCCCACTAAATTCTGACGTAATTCATAGGCACTGCGCAAATGCGATCCGGATAAGAAACCCAAACCTCCGCTGTAAATTTTCAGGGGCTGGTGGATGGCAAATTCCATAGAGAAATAAGCGAAAACTAAAACAACGAAAAAGAGGGCTTCGTCTAAATAATCCGTTATAAC
>JAGIAB010000410.1 GCA_017745135.1 Flavisolibacter sp. | reverse complement strand
TCATTATCCTTTACATCCGAATTCCTACACTGCAATTTTTCATCATAAAAAAAGATTAAGTGCCGATACCAAACAAATCATAAAAGACATCGCTGATCTTGAAAAACTGGATGATACAAAAGCTTATTCTGAAAAATGGAAAGAAGTCAAAACCCATCTTTTGAAAGACGAGATGATAAATAAATCTTTACATTCTTCAATAGAAGCGATTAACCACGACAAAGAACTGCTGAAGCAAATTGCCAACGAACAGGCTTACCAGTTATGTCATTGGCAGGAAACCGATTACCAGATCAATTTCCGCCGGTTCTTTACCATAAACGGACTGATTTGTTTGAACATACAGAATGAAGCAGTTTTTGAACACTATCATCAATTGATTCAACATTTTTTGGAAAAAGGAATTTACAGCGGCCTGAGAGTCGACCATATTGATGGCTTATTTGATCCTTCACAATACCTGAACCGTTTAAGAGAGCTGGCCGGTGATGAGACGTATATCGTTGTAGAAAAAATTTTGGAGCCCGGCGAAAGCTTACCACACCAATGGAATATTGAGGGCAATACCGGTTATGATTTCCTGGCGCTTGTCAACAATGTTTTTACGAATAAAAACAATGAAGCAGCATTCACAAAGTTTTACCGCCAGTTCACTAAGGATAAAAAAACAATCCATCAACACCTCCATGATAAAAAGGCTGACATTCTTTTTAATTACATGGAAGGCGATTTGGAAAACTTATACCAGTTATTTCTTCAATTAAAACTAACGGATAGAAAAAATCAGTCTTCTGTTCATCCTGATGATTTGAAAAATGCCATTGCGGAATTTTTGATTCGATGTCCTGTTTATCGTTATTACGGAAATAAATTCCCATTAGATGAATCCGAAGCATCTAACGTAAGAGATATTCTCAACCGCATGAGAAAATCCAGTGCAGCAGATGAAATTGCGATCTCAATGCTTGAGAACATCTTTCTTTACAAACCTCACGAAGGCAATGAAGACTACAACAATCGCGTAGCAAAATTTTATCAGCGCTGCATGCAGTTCAGTGGTCCTTTAATGGCAAAGGGTGTTGAAGATACGCTGGAGTATACGTTCAACCGTTTTATTGGCCACAACGAAGTTGGCGATTCACCTGAATCGTTTGGGATCAGCGTTGACGACTTCCATCATGCCATGATAGAAAGACAGGAGCACTGGCCACTCTCGTTAAATGCAACATCTACTCATGATACCAAAAGAGGCGAAGATGTGCGGGCAAGGTTAAATGTCCTTAGCGATATTCCTGAAGAATGGTTCGCTGTTGTCGAGCAATGGCAACAACTAAGTCAACGCTATAAGCAAAATAATTTTCCTGATGCAAATGATGAATACCTGATTTATCAATCATTAATTGGCAATTACCCAATGCCGGGGCAAAACGAAGACGGATATGAAGAAAGGCTGATTGCTTATGTACAAAAAGCTTTGCGTGAAGCAAAACGGCATTCCAACTGGACCACACCAAACGAGGAATATGAAAAAGCTAGTTCTGAATTTGCAAAAGCACTTCTGAACAAAAATGAAGAGTTCTGGAAAAGCTTTGAGCAGTTTCATTCCGGAATTGTGGATTATGGAATTATTAATTCTTTATCTCAGCTTCTTTTAAAATTTACTTGTCCCGGCGTACCTGATGTTTATCAGGGGTGCGAACTGTGGGACTTGAGTTTTGTAGATCCCGACAACCGCAGGGCTGTCGATTATCAAAAACGAATTCAATGGCTGGATGAATTTTCAAAAGATGAGCGTGATGAAAATTATTGGCAACAGTTATGGCAGGACCGGTACAATGGCAGGATCAAACTTTGGTTAACTCATAAACTTTTGCAATGGCGAAAAAGTCTGAAGGATTTTTTGCAAAAAGCAGAATACATTCCTTTACCAGTTGATGGCACATATAAAAAACACATTCTTGCATTTGCCAGAAAACATAAACAAACACTTTACATCGTTGCCGTTCCACTTCATCTTGCAGAAATGGGCAGGCAACAGGAAAAAGAAATCAGCGAATTGGATTGGAAGGACACGGAGATTGTATTACCAGGAAAAATTGCGGGAGATATTGAAAACATTCTGACAGGAGAACGTTTTAAAGACAAGATCAGCATTAAAGATCTATTCTCCAATTTCCCTCTTGCCTTATTAAAAACACAGGTTGAAGAACATAAACGCGGGGCCGGAATTTTACTGCACATTACTTCCCTTCCATCAGCTTTTGGCATTGGCGATATGGGACCGGAAGCTAAGATATTTGCAGGCTTCCTTCACAGAAGCAAACAACACTACTGGCAATTATTACCAATTAATCCAACAGAAGGTGGCCAGGGACATTCGCCTTACAGTGCCATTTCAAGCAAGGCAGGAAACCCACTTTTAATTTCTCCCGAGCTGCTTGCAAAAGAAAAACTTTTAGATGCCACTGAAATCAAACAATATTATTTACCGCGACAATCAAAAGCCGATTATGTAAAAGCAGAAGAAGTAAAGTATCAATTATTCAATAAGGCCTATCAAAATTTTGCTTCTGCAGATTTCACTCAATTAAAAGAGGACTTTGAGCAGTTCTGCTCAAAAGAAAAGAGCTGGCTGGATGATTTTTCTTTGTACGCTGTATTAAAAAAACAAAACGGCGGCAAGCCCTGGTATGAATGGGAAATCGATTTCAAACAACGATCGGCAGAAGCGCTGGAAAAATTTTCATTGGATCAACAAAATGAGATCACTAAAACGAAATGGTTTCAGTTTATTTTTTTCAGGCAATGGAAAGATCTGAAGGATTATTGCAACAACATGAACATTCAACTCATTGGCGACATGCCTTTTTATGTGAGCTATGATTCTGCCGACGTATGGGCCAATAAAGAAATTTTTGCACTGGATGAAAATGGAAACCGTACCGGGATGGCCGGCGTTCCACCCGATGCCTTCAGCGCTGATGGCCAGTTGTGGGGCATGCCTGTTTTTAAATGGGATGTATTGAAAGAAAGAAATTATGACTGGTGGATTGAAAGGCTCAGAAAAAATATCGAGTTGTTTGATATCGTGCGTCTTGATCACTTCAGGGCATTTGATGAATATTGGGAAGTACCTGCTGGAGAAACTACTGCTAAAAACGGGCAGTGGAAACAATCCCCTGGAAGAGATTTTTTTGAAACGGTTCAAAAAGAATTGGGCGAACTGCCTTTTATTGCGGAGGATCTTGGTGAGATCACACCAAGATCCTCCGCAATAAAAGGC
>JAGIAB010000040.1 GCA_017745135.1 Flavisolibacter sp. | reverse complement strand
CTTCTGCCTTTGCAATCATCTGATCTGCTTTGTCGGCAAGAGCATCCAGGTTTTTCAGTGCTGCAGGATTAGACTGATTGTTTACATAAATAAAATTACCCGCATTCGCTAATGACAACGCAGCATAATAGTAAGGAAGCCATTGTGTTTTCTCCGCATCGCCAATTCGTTCAAATGCAGCGGATAAATCTTTTAAGGATGTTACATCCAGTGTAGTATCTAATACCGCAATTCGGTCTTTCATTGCAGTGTTATACTTTTCGCTTTGTGCAAAGGCTACCAGCATGCCAACGCATAATACAATTAATACGACGATCTTTTTCATGACGAAGATTTTATTTGTTTTGATTTTTAATTTTTAATTTTTCATTATTCTTTTTCACCAGAGTTGTTACCTGTTTGAAACGTAAGCTCCGATAAAATGGAACAGCAATCCAATTCCTCATCCCATCAATTTTGCCAAAGATGTGGATCCCGATCCCCTTAGAATAAATCGATACTCCATACATTTTTTTCAAAGATTGTTATTGATAATATCCTGTGTCCTGTCTACACCAAGACTTAAAAATGCTCCCAGGTAAATAAAAGTTTTAACAGGCGGAACAATTGCCTCTTTGCGTATTCCGTTGTAGGAGTAATTGTAACCAAACACTTGTTTGTTGCCCAACACATTCGTAATTGATAATACAAACACATTGTATTTGGTAGTGCCTTGTTTAAATACATTCGGCACATAGTTCACACTAAAACTAAGACTATTGTAGGGAACGGTTTTACCCTGGTCATAAATGGCATATTTGCTGTTTACATCATCGTAACGAATATTATAATAAGGACGGCCGGTAGCAAAAACATAGTTAGCATTGAATTGTGTTTTTAGTTTTGAAACAAATTTTTTCAGTACAAGATTGGCGGTATGTTTCGCGGCAAAATTGGGTTGAATTTCTGCGGGATAGTTTAAGAAATCTCTTTTCGTATCGAGGTAAGAATAGGAAATCCAGTAGTCAAAATTCTTGATGGTCTTGCGGTCTCTCCAGAAAAATTCGAATCCTTTTGCATACCCATAACCGGTATTAGATGCTGCCATTTGCTGGTTGTTGACAACTGTTGTCTTTAACAGATCTTCATATTTTTTATAGAAGATTTCTGCACGAAACGTTGTTTGCGATGTTACGGTCTGGTATTGTGCGATGTAATGTGTTGCTTTTGCAAAACCAAGCTCATTTGGTGAAGGCAAATATTTTCGTTCGGGATTTTGATAGAAGATGCCATAAGCAAGAGAAGCCTGCCCATCCTTTCCCAACTTTTGAGCTAAAGAAACCCGCGGAGCAAAATTGAATTTATCTAACAATGCGGAATGTTCCATCCTTGCTCCGAGTTTCGCTGCAAGATCGTTTGTGAGATAAACATCGGTTTCCGCAAAACCGGAAAACAGGTTTTCTTTTAGGGTGTTCGGATATTTCTGCCCGTTATATAAAGTATATTTTGCTCTATCGTCACTGTGGTTGTATTCTGTGCCAAAGCGTAATGCACTCAACCCTTCGAAGCGTTTTTCAAAAACTGCTTTAGCATTAAAATAATTTCCATCCGCATCCAGTTGAAAATTTTTGTATTCTAATCCTGGTAACACTATATCATCGTTATCTGCATCCTGGCTGCTTCCTTTAATATGGTCTTTGTTGTTGGTGTAAGAAACTCCTCCATTAAATTTCCACCTCGCACCTAAATTTTCTTTCCATGAGAGATTGTGATACATATTGAAATTTCTCAGCCGGAAGGCATCTTTATAACCAATAGAATCCAGGCTTGATGTTCTGATACCAACTTTGTTTTGGCTGAAGTATCCATAGTATTTCAAAAAACCTGTTTTAGAAGTCTTGAAACGAAAGTTGGCATCACCCGTATGATAGGCGGGCATCACAAAATAATCGGGCCTGGTCTTTAAAATCTGGAATGCGAGATAAACATTAGTGTAACCATAATTAAGACCCCAGGAAGCGGTTTTCTTTTTAGATAGTTTTTGAAAACCTGCGCTTCCACCAATAGGCGATATGCCAAAATCGGCTGAACTCTGATCAGGCAAATCAATCGACTCCAGGATCAATGCAGAAGATAAGGCTTGACCATACAAGGCTGAATAACCACCGGCGCTGAAAACGGTTCCTTTAAAAATAGAAGGAGAAAAGCGTCCACGTGTAGCAATATTTGGCTCGCTGGTGAAAAAGAAATTATTTACTAATGTACCATCTATAAAAATTTTGCTCTCCGCTGCTGTACCGCCACGCACAAACAAACCTTCTGCTTCACCTATTTGTTGCGCACCAGGTAAGGTTTTTATGGCGCCGGTAACATCTGCATTGGCGCTTGCTGTAGTAAGAATATCGAGTGAAGTTAAAACCGTTGTTCTCTTTCTGTCACTAGCCTCGAAAGCACCTGCAGTAATCACCACAGCCCTCATTTCATTAATTTCTTCCTTAAGTGTAATGGAAAAATCTTGAGAAGTGCCGCTCAGATTTAATTTTTGCTCAAAGGTTTTATATCCGATTGCAGATACCACCAGTATTTGCTCACCTTTTTCTGTTGTTCTAAAACGGAATTTTCCGGCTGAATCGGTGGTAGCACCATCATAGCTGTCTTTTATTGCAATGGTAGCACCATTGATCGGTTGCTTATTGTTCCTTACAACACCCAAAATTGTTGTTTGGGCAATGCTTGTTTTAAGAATAAAAACAACAACAGATAGGATAAAAATCTTTCTCATAAACGCTGGTTACTTATACAAACGTAAAGTAGTTTATATTATAAACCAAATTTTAAAAATAAACCCGGACTTCTGCAAGCCCGGTTTTTAAACATATTTAATTATTTAGGATTAGTTTTTAATGATGCGTTGCTCAGCAACTTCGCCATTAAATACAGCTTTTACCAGGTAGAAACCTTTAATTAATTTTCCAACTTGCACTGTTTCTGTCTGGCTTGCATTGCCTAGCTGCATACTTTGAACCATAATCCCATTGGAATTATACAACTGAAGCATAACTGGTTTGCCTTGCCACGCAGATGGTAAAGTTATTCTTAACTGGTCCTTTGCCGGGTTAGGATAAGTCACAAGTTTCAAGGCCTCTGCTTCGTATCCTAACCTGATCACTCGTGTAGGAGAATAAGTACCAGTTTCTTTTCCGTTATCAATCATCAAAAGTCGATAGTACAACGCATCGGTGGAAGATGAAACGTTCATGTCTTTATATTTATAAGTGGAAGCAGTTGATGCGTTGTTAGCAAAAACAATGGCAATATCAAAATAGTTTCTGCCATCTGTGCTACGCTGAATTACATAATGGCTTACGTTCTCTTCGTTAGCCGTCCAGGTAAGATTTACATCTTTATTATTTAAGAAAGCTGAGAAATTGTTCAATTTCACAGGCAAAATAGATGGTGGTGACAAACTAAATTGCCGGAACCAAAGCGAGTTCAAACGGATACCTGCGCCATTACTGGCAAGTGCGCCTGATTTAGCACCATACCTAAAATCAATTGTACTTACTTCAGTATATTGATACGTAGCCATTACCTGCGTAGCAGCGGTATCAATATTGGTAAAGTTTTCAACTGGCCCCTGAAGAGTATCACCATTGGTTTCATCAAATGGATGACTACAGGTACTATATATCAGGCCAGTTGCATTACAGGCCTCGCAATCCGTTAAATTCCACATTCCTGTCTTTCCATCACCACCACAAAGCGGGCAGGCAACCAATAAACTTAAAAGATTACAAACAGGACAGGTAAAGTTTTGTCCCAAGCTTCCGGCAGGTTGATCTGTCAGGTAATTAATGGTTGAATAAATTACGTTGGAAGGATTTTGGAAAACTGCATACTCGCTAACCGACACGCCGTCCCCATCCACATCTAAGGCTGTCATGTCAACCTTAGGAACTGTAATCAATGTATTAGTACCAGCCTGATAAAATTTTAGCTGGAAATCAACATACCAGTTTTGAAAAGGTTGAACTAAACCGGGAAGACCAAAGTTTGGTTGAAAAGCCTTATCCCATCCCAGATCAGCTCTGTCTATAAAGTCCATTTGAATGTCTGAACGTGAAAACTTTTTTAGAGTAATTTCGGCATCAACACCCGATATAACATTTGTAAAACGATAAACTGCACCTTGTTTATTAGCAGTTCCTTTTTTCAAAACGGGATCTTTAAATATTAATTCGGGGGCATCGCCAATTAAGGGATTCGCAGCACAATCCTGCGAACGTGTAAAATCAATATCGGCCATTTGATTACCCTTGATGGTTCCACTAATACAAGCAGCATCAATACGGGCTTTCCACGATCCGTCGTTCTGAAGATCTTTGGTCACTTTCAAAAGATCAAAACCGTAGTTACTATTAGCCCCTTTTAAAACAGAGATAGCACCCCCTCCGGTATTCCTGAAGTTATTTCCATTTTCGACTTTGATGATCGCATTCGCTACTTTGAGGATGCCATAATTGTTTATGGTGAAATCACCACCTCCCGACATGCTTATCTGGATAATAGAATTCTTAACCGTATCAATAAAAGAAGTTGTTGAAGTTCCACCAAGCTCATATTTGTTTCCAACATAGATTTTAGTATCAATCAAAGAGCGGCTGCCGCCATTGGTTCCTAAAAATCCTTTGGAAATATAAATAACCGATTTGTTGAAGGAGACACGACCACCATTGACAGTGAAGTTGCTTTTGTGTGTAGAAATATCCTGGATAATTACTCCGTTGCTTACTGAAAGCAATCCTCCGGTATTTACCTGGATATTTTTATCGTAGGAAGATCCAAACACCAGGGTGTCGTTGGTGATGCTTAATTTACCAGAAACGACCAGGTCATTGTTTTGATCAAAGGTGACTTTGTTTTTAATTACCACCGTTTTTCCGGCAGCGATAGTAGTGGCAGGAACAATACCGCCTACCCATGTAGACGGGCTGCTCCAGTCTCCATCAGACTGGGTTGTATAAGTCTGGGCCATGCCAGCCAGGGCCATAACCACACCTAAAAAACTAAGATGTGTTTCCTTTTTGAAAAAGATTTCAAAAATTGTTTTGAGTACAGATGTTTTCATTCTTTTGTTTTGATAGGGTTCTTAATTAATTACAAGTTCCTTAGGCCTGGATTTTTTAGGCTTAACATGGGATATGCAGGATTGTTTTTAAGGACTTGGAGTTAATTAAGCTTTCAGAGGAGGTGGACCCGAGCTGATAATCCGTAGGATGTTGGTAGTAGTTCTATTTCTGTAATTCCTGTTTGTAGCAATGCCCGGCAATAAACCTTATTCTTTCCTTTTTAAAAACTATCAGTTGATTGGCATGTAAACCTGCCATGAAAACATCGGTTGCATTTCGGCAACTGTAATGAAGCGTACATCCTTTGATGGAAATAGAAAGGAGGGAGTAATTCCTTTAAGTGAAGATTGTAAACGTTTCATAGTCGGGATCAATTTTAGTTTTCTAAAGGTTCGGTAATTCTGGTTTTCCTGGATCCGAATTTTGATACCGATCTTTCTAAGGATATTTACTAATCGAATTCAAAGAAAATACGGATTTCCGCAAAATGCAAGCTTTTGGTAAGAATTTTTACTTATCCAAAACCGTAATTTCCACATAAATATTTTAAATCAAGCACTTAGATTAAATTTTTTTCTGGGAGCCAGCCAGTATTTTTTACACCTCAACGAGAAAGACAATAAAAAAAGCGGCTCCATGCATGAGCCGCTTTTTAAGTTCTTATGTCAATTATTTACTTGTATTGTGGTATCAATCCATTAGCAAGATCAACCATCTTCTTCAATCCGTCTTCAGGTAAGTTACCACGTTTAAATGCAGCAAGAACATCGGGCAATTTGTTTTGCATTTCCATCAGGAAGTGCTCTTCAAATTCTTTTACCCTGCTCACTTTCACATCACGCAATAAACCTTGCGTACCCAGGTAAATAATAGCAACTTGCTTCTCCACAGGTACGGGAGCGTATTGAGGTTGTTTTAAAATCTCCACGTTTCTTGCACCTTTATCCAATACCAATTTTGTTGCAGGATCTAGATCACCACCGAATTTTGAGAAAGCTTCCATTTCACGATACAAAGCCTGGTCAAGCTTCAGTGTACCGGCAACTTTTTTCATGGATTTGATCTGCGCATTACCACCTACACGGCTCACAGAAATACCTACGTTAATGGCCGGACGGATACCTGCGTTAAACAAGTTTGTTTCCAGGAAGATCTGTCCATCGGTAATTGAGATCACGTTCGTTGGAATATAGGCAGATACGTCACCGGCTTGTGTTTCAATAATAGGCAATGCTGTTAATGAACCGCCACCTTTTACCAAATGACGAATGCTTTCCGGTAAATCATTCATTTGCTTAGCCACCGCATCGTTACCAATAACTTTTGCTGCTCTTTCCAGCAAACGGCTATGCAGATAGAATACGTCACCAGGATACGCTTCACGACCCGGAGGACGACGCAACAACAGCGATACCTCACGATAAGCTACGGCCTGTTTGGAAAGGTCATCATAAATGATCAATGCAGGTCTTCCGGTATCACGGAAAAATTCTCCAATAGCAGCACCGGCAAACGGAGCATAGAACTGCAATGGAGCCGGGTCAGATGCAGATGCTGCAACAATGATCGTGTAATCCATCGCACCGGCATCCTGCAAAGTCTTCATCACACCTGCAATGGTAGATGCTTTTTGCCCGATGGCAACATAGATACAATAAACAGGCTTACCTGCTTCGTAAAATTCTTTTTGATTGATAATGGTATCGATACAAATCGCCGACTTACCGGTTTGGCGGTCGCCGATCACCAGCTCACGTTGACCACGACCGATCGGGATCATGGCATCGATGGCTTTGATACCTGTTTGCAAAGGTTCCTTTACGGGCTCACGGAAGATTACACCAGGGGCTTTTCTTTCCAGTGGCATTTCGTAACGTTCTCCTGCAATGGGTCCTTTACCATCGATAGGGTCACCTAAAGTGTTTACTACACGGCCAACCATTCCTTCACCAACCTTGATGGAAGCAATTTGACCAGTGCGGCGAACTTTAGAACCTTCCTGTAATTTACCTGTCTCTCCCATCAACACCGCACCCACATTATCTTCTTCAAGGTTCAGGGCAATACCCTGAACACCGTTTTCAAATTCAACGAGTTCTCCGGCACGAACATTACCCAATCCGTAAACACGGGCAATACCATCACCGATCTGCAGTACAGTTCCTACTTCTTCCAGGTCAGCACCGGTATTAAATCCGCTTAACTGCTGACGAAGAATGGCACTTATTTCATCTGGTTTTATTTCTGGCATAAATCAGAATTAAAAATTAAAATGTATAATTAAATATTGTCTGTTTTTGTTTGGGTTAAGAGGATAAAGAGTGAAAGAGATAAAGGAATCACCCTTTTGCTCATTTTCTCTTTTGCTCTTAGCTTATTATTTACCGATCTGCATTGCTACTATGTTGCTTCGCTTGCGTCGCACTCTTGTACCCTTTGTAATTCTTATCATCACTTTCGAAGCTCACTACCATTGTCACCTGTTCTTTTGTTGGATGTATCAGCATGCCGCTCCTACGGAACTTCATGTTAATGATGACACTAACTTAATGTTGAATAGAATTCCTGAACGTACAAGTGAGTGATCATCGCTTGAGGCGAGACAGGCACAACAGGTGTTGATAGTAGTAGTCAGATCGCTACATTATCGTCAATCTTATTTAAAAGAACTATTGCTATCGAAATATCTTTCCAACCTTCCCGATAGCTATCAGGATCCCCTTCAGCGGGACAGGGGAATTACCTCACCCTGTAGATAAAATCATTATTCTCAAACTGCCTTGCCACTTGTTTCAAATCATAAGCAATGCTTGCATCAACCAACTGATCACCGGCTTGCAACACAAATCCGCCAACGATGCCCGGGTCCACAACACTTTCCACTTCTATGTTTTGCATACCGTTTGTCTTTCTTACCTGTTCTATAATTTGATCTTTCACAGCATCACTTATAGCAACAGCAGTCGTCAGTTTTACGGTATGAATTCCTTTTTTCTCTTTGTATTGCTTGATAAATGCAACGATGATTTGGGGCAATTCACTCTCACGGTTTTTGGTTACCAACAACCGGGTAAAAGCCTGGGTTAATTCACTAACGTTCTTACCGATTACAGAATTGATCACCGACAGTTTTTTGTCATTGGAAACAATCGGGCTGCGTAGTAAGTTCAGAAAATCACGGCTTACCTTAGTAAGTTGTTGCAAATACAACATGTCATCATATACCTGCTCCAACTGTCCTTTTTCAACAGCCAGGTCAAGTAGTGATTTTGCGTATCTCGATGCTAAACGTGGATTGGGCATAAATTCAATTTGTCAATTCACCATTTGATCCATGTGCATCACTGCACATGAACACATTGGCAATTAGCTCAGGTGCATGTCTTTTACTAAATCCTGGATATGCGCTTCCTGTGCTGACTGGGAAGCCAATTCTCTTCTCAACACTTTTTCAGTTACTTCAACAACCAGCTTACCAACTGGTTTTTTACCTCAGTCAACGCAGCCATTTTTTGTGCATTGATTTGTTGCTGTGCTTCAGTAATGATTTTATTGGCTTCAACCTTAGCTTGTTCTTTCGCTTCGTTGATGATGCGATCTTTGATTTCTCTTGCTTCTTTCAGCATTACGGCTCTTTCTTCACGGGCCTTTGCCATCAATTGCTCGTTCTCATTTTTCAATTGAGCCATTTCTGCTTTTACTGTTTGAGCAGTTTCCAATGAATCAGCAATGGTTTTTTCCCGCTGGTTCAACGAACTCAAAATCGGCTTCCAGGCAAATTTTCCCAAAATGTAAAGCACAATAACAAAAGCCAGCAAGGTCCAAATAAGCAATCCAAATCCGGGGGTAAGAAGATCCATAAAAGTCAAAAGTTAAAAGTCAGAAGTCAAAAGCCTTGACTCCGACGGTTTATTTCAATTTTGTAAGAGCTTATAAACTTTTCAGTTTTAAGAACTGCACCCGCCGCCCTGTGCTTAAGGTGCAGTTTGTTTTGTAGTGCCACGCCAACGCATGACAAATACATTTTACACGAACATCGCCAAAATACCTGCGATAACTGCAAAGAGGGCAACACCCTCGATAAGAGCAGCCGTCAGGATCATGTTAGCACGAATGTCGTTTACTGCTTCCGGCTGACGGGCAATAGATTCAACAGCGCTTTTACCGATCTGACCGATACCGATACCAGCACCGATAGCAGCAAGACCCGCGCCAATGGCACCACCTGCGTTATCAAGTACCACATCTTTTCCGGTTTGCAATAATGTGAATAATAAGTCCATGTTTGTTCTTTTATAATGATTAAAAAAAAGACTACACAATTACCGGCCTGTCTGCTACCGGCGTTTCTTCGTGGTGTTCATCATGTCCACCTTCAATTGCCTGACCTATGAACACAGCAGTCAGATTCGTGAAGATGTAAGCCTGTAAGAACGCCACTAATATTTCAATGAAATAAATAAATATTGTAAAAGCAACTGAAACCGGCATAAAGCCCCATCCTGCTGCTTTGCTTAAACCGCCAAAAATGAAAATCAACGAGATCAAACAAATAATAATGATGTGACCTGCAATCATGTTGGCAAAAAGACGGATGATCAAGGCAAAAGGCTTAGTGAATACGGAAAGAAACTCTACCAGGATCAGGATTGGCTTCACACCGCCTGGCACCGGGGGCCACAAAATATGTCCCCAGTAATGTTTGTTACTGCTAATCAGGATAACAATGAAAGCAACCAGACCAAGAATCAGCGTAAAGGAAATATTACCGGTTACGTTTGCCGCACCAGGAATCAATCCAACGATATTATTGATCAGAATGAAAAAGAAAACAGTAAGCAAAAAAGGCATGTATTTGCCGTACTTATGCCCAAGATTTGGCTTGGCTACTTCATCGCGGGTGAAGGTAATGAGCACTTCCATAAGGTTTTGCAGTCCTCTTGGCGCTTTACCCGAACCCTGCTCCCTGTACCTTTTGGCTACAGACAACATCATCCAAACCAGCAGAACCAATGCAATGAACATTTGCACTACGTTCCTGGTTAGGGACAAATCATAAACTTTTGCATTCTGAAGCGGAATACTATTTTCATCTACAGCAATGATCGTTTCGTTTCTTAGCTTTTCAACATCTGCCTCGCTGTAGCCATTTTCAATCAGGTTTTCTTTATACTCAGGTGTTACCAGCAAATAGCCGTTGTACACATCCTCGCCATGATGGAATTTACTTGAACTAAAAACCGAAAAACCCTTTTCGGGAGAATAAAGAATAACCGGCAAAGGAATTCCTACATGATGTAACTGGCCATCGCTGCCTTTGTAGGAAAAGAAATGGAATTGGTGTGCATCCAAAACGTGTCCGAAAATGACCCCGTTGGCATCAAAGTCTTTGGTTTGTTCCTTTTTTTCTTTTTGTTTGCCTTGGTTAGTAATATGCTTGTCATGATTACCCTCTTCCTGGGCAAAAGAATTCAGACAAAAAAGGCTGAAAGCCGCCACCAATAAGCATTTGACACCTTTTCCAATCATACTGTCCTGAAATTTGCCGCAAAGATAAGGGGGGGCAGGGATAATTCAGGTCTTATTTAAGAGAATTATAAGAGGGTTTTTAAACTCCCATAGTAATAAAAAAATCTCCCTGTATTTAGGGAGATGCAGATATTTGATGGTAAACTTAAAATACCCGATAATCTATTAATTCTATCGTGTCGGAAAGTGTGCCCGTAGCGTCATAAAGTTGAATTTTAGTAATACCATAATTCTTCGTATAGAAAAATATGGCATAATCCGGTCCAGTAACCCAGGCTGGACCAGCATTGATCTGATATTCCACTTTTACGGCAATAGTATTTGAGTAAGAAATGCCATTTGATGTAATTGAAACATCTTTTTGAGTAATCGTATATTTTTTACGGAATGTACCGGCCTGGCCACCAATTGTTCCTGAAAAAGAATTGCTGGTCCAGGTGAAATTGGCAGCTTGATTATCTTTCAAAACATTTACCTCACCATACAGGGGATTATCAAACCCAAATTCTAAACCTATATCTCCCCATTGAAAATAATCGCCGCCGGATTTTCTAAAATAGCCCAACGTATCTATAGAAGATCCGTCATCTGCCATGAAAATATTATAAACATTAGTCCCAACTGTTTTGGTTGGCGTAATAACATACCAACGCATTGTATCTGTAGCGTCCTGATTCCACATATAAGTCCAATGGCTGCCGACCGTACGCGGAAAATAATCTCCGGTATTTGGCGGAGTTGGCAGCGTAGTTCCGGCAGCAACGGTTATACTAAAATTACATGAAGAGGCACCTGTTGAAACATTAAACATTTTTGCACCTGATGCATTTGGAGTGCCTGAACCGGTAAGCGTAATTGTTTGGCTACCAGTTGTTGTAAATGTTCCTGAACCTGAAAAAGTAAAACCGGCTACTGCAGGAGTGGTAATATTCCACGTGCCTGCTGTAGTAACATTTACGTCTATGGTAATTTTATTGGAAGATGTCAAGACAACACCTTGTTTATATGTTCCTGCAGAAGTGGCGTTCATACAACTGCCGCCGGTGCCCTGTTGCAAGGAATAAACCGCCGTTCCGCCGCTACTGCCTGTGTTAGGCAATACCGTAACGCTAACGTTGCAAAAAGTGGTATCGAAGAAAACAATAAAATCGTTATTGCCAGCAGCGCCTGGGGTACCAAAGCCTTTCAAACGTACCGTATTGGAACCAACACTTGAAAATGTACCTGTAGCTCTAAAAAAATATCCGTTAACGGTGTCTGTATAAATAGTGTAGCCGCCCGTTTCGGTCACATCTACTTCCACTTCCATATAGTTGGTATCCGCAAGAGATTTTGTTGCTGTATACGTTCCGTTGATGGTTTTTGTCAGGCAGTCTCCAAAACTTCCCTGCAAAGAGCCCCTGGAGGCCTTACCCTGCTCAAAACTTTTTTCTTTTTGACAGGAAACCATTAAAAGAAGGAGAAAAACAGATGCAAAACTTAGGTAGCGACTCATAAACAGTACTGAATTATTTTATACAAACGGAAAAATAATCAATCTATTGCAAGAACCTTCTTTTCAAACTGCATTTCGTACAATTTGCTGTAAAAGCCACCTTTTTGAAGCAATTGCCTGTGGTTGCCGATTTCCTTGATCTCGCCTTTGTCCAGTACAATAATATTATCGGCTCTCTGGATCGTAGATAACCGGTGGGCAATTACGATGGAGGTTCTTCCGGCAATTAAAGTGTTAATGGCTTTTTCAATCATTTGCTCACTTTCCGTATCTACGGATGAAGTGGCTTCATCCAAAATCAGAATAGACGGATTGTACAACAAAGCCCTGATGAAGGAAAGCAATTGTCTTTGTCCCACCGAAAGGGTTGCTCCTCTTTCCATCACATTGTATTCATAACCTCCCGGCAGGCGCATAATAAAATCATGCATACCGATGAGCTTTGCGGCTTCAATTACTTTTTCCTTAGGAATGCTTTCATTGCGAAGCGTAATATTGTCCATTACCGAGCCCGAAAACAAAAACACGTCCTGCAATACCACACCAACATTTTTCCGAAGGGTATCCAGGTCCCATTCTTCAACAGGAACATCATCAATTTGAATCTTCCCGCTATTGATCTCGTACATCCGGTTCAAAAGACTGATGATGGTAGTTTTACCGCTTCCGGTATGACCAACAATGGCAATGGTTTGCCCTGGCTCAGCCGTAAAATTGATATTTTTTAAAACCGGGTGGCCCGGATCGTATCCAAACCAAACATTCTCAAATTCAACCTTGCCTTTTACTTCGGATGGGACGTATTTTCCATGACGGCTTAAAGAATCATTATTGTCTAAAACCTTAAACACCCGCTCGCTGGCGATCATTCCCATTTGCAAAACATTGAACTTATCAGCAATTACACGAAGCGGACGGAAAATGAGATTGAGATAAAGAATAAAGGAAGTAACCTTACCGGTTTGATTGACATCCGTTCCCAATGCTTCTTTCGCTGTCCACCAAACGATCAGGCCCATTGAAAATGCCAGCACAATTTCAACTATGGGAAAGAAAACAGAATAAGCAAAAATGGCGTGGATGTTGGCGTTGCGGTGTTCTTTATTGATGTTTTTAAATTTATTGAACTCCCTGTCTTCTGCCGCAAAAGCCTGGACGATGTTCATTCCTGTTAAATGTTCCTGCACAAATGCGTTCAACTGTGCCACCGCATTACGAACACGATAAAAAGATTTGTTGACACTTTCTTTGAAATAATAAGTGGCAATTAAAATGACAGGAAAAGCAATTAAAGAAATCAGCGTTAGTTTCCAGTCTGTCCATAGCATAATACCCAGCACACATAAGATAGAAAGCAAGTCCGCAATGATCGGTATCAGCCCTTCGGCAAAAATATCATTGATGCGTTCAATATCATCGATGGTTCTTGTAGTTAACGTACCAATGGGGGTTTTATCAAACTGGCGAAGGTTGAGATGGAGAACTTTTCCAAACACTTTCACCCTCATATCCTTTACTACCGATTGCCCCAGCCACGCCGTTGTATAAGAAAAGTAAAACCTCAACCCCGTTTCTACAAAAAGAAAAAGGATTTGAATGATGGTGATATAAATAAGCCAATCGTAATTCTTACCAGTAATGTATTTATCAACCGTGTGTTCAATAAGCCACGGCCGAACCGGGGTAAACGCCGCCAGCACTACTGCCAAAACTATCGACCAAACAAACCTTCTTCTGTACGGTCTTGTAAATTGTAAAACCCTTTTTAATTGCGAAACATCAAAAAATCTTTTTTTACTTTCTGTAGTGCTCAATTTCTATTCTTTACGACAAATTTAGAGGCAATCGTCAATCATTAGTACCCATGGAGCTGTTATAAGC
>JAGIAB010000409.1 GCA_017745135.1 Flavisolibacter sp. | reverse complement strand
TTGTTGATGTTACCATTCACAATGCAGAAAATTATGAAGGCTACAAAAAATTAACGCCTGATTCCATTGCCGCTTACGATGGAAAATTCATTGTTCGCGGAGGCGAAACCGAAACACTGGAAGGCGATTGGCAACCGGGAAGAGTTGTGGTTTTGGAATTTCCGACGGTTGAAAGGGCAAGGCAATGGTGGGCATCAGAAGAGTATGCTCCTGCAAAAGCCATACGACAGGCCAATGCTGAAACCAAAATGATTTTAGTAGAAGGATTTGAAAGTTAATCCGTGTGCGTAATGTCTTTGAAAAATTTTTTCTTCAAAGCAAAATGCTGCCATACAATATTACCATGATATACGCCGGGAAATGTTTTGAGCTCTCTTCTTTTGTGTGCCGGCCTGTTATGTTTTTTAAACAAGGCCCAATCAAAATAAGCAAGATGCGCTTTGAAGATGGCGACAAAATAACCGGCATCTCCCGAAAGCAAACCTTTTATGGCTGACACCTGGTCAAGCATCAAACGAAAAGGGATCTTCCACCATTTTTCACTCCAGGGCAAATTTTTTGCGAGCAGGATTTGATTGTTCCTGAAATTGAGAAATGTTTTTTTAGAATTCCCCCTCGGCAAAGTACCACCGCCAACATGATAGATGACCGACTGCGGGCAACAAAAAATCTTATATCCTGCTAAGTGAATTCTCCAGCAGAGATCAATTTCTTCCTGGTGTGCAAAAAAATATTCGTCAAAACCTTTTAATTGGTTATAGACTTCGCTTTTAACAAGCATGGCTGCTCCACTGGCCCAAAAAATTTCTTCGGTTTTGTCGAACTGTCCTTTGTCTTCTTCGCAAATATCAAATATTCGGCCCCGGGCAAAAGGATAACCAAAAAGGTCCAGCCATCCACCGGCACCACCCGCATATTCAAACAGGTGCCTGTTTTTATAAGCCAATATTTTTGGTTGGCAGGCCACTGCTTTTTCTTCTTTCTCCAATACATCAACCATTGGTTGCAGCCAGCCGGGCTGAACTTCAACATCTGAATTGAGGAGCATGTAATAATCTGCCTGCACTTGTTTCAGCGCTTCATTATAACCTTTGGCAAAACCATGATTCCTGTGCAGGATGATCAATTCTACCTGCGGGTAATGCTGACGCAGGAAATCGAGAGAATCATCTGTAGACGCATTGTCTGCAACAATGATTTTACGGTTGGAATAGTTAGTAGCCAACACAGATGGAAGAAATTCTTCGAGATGGTGTCTCCCATTCCAGTTTAAAATGACAATAGCAACAGAAGGTTGGCTCAAGAGAAAATTATTTCGCCAAAAATAAGGGAGAAGTGTGAAGTCAGAGGTCGGAAGTCAGAAGTAAGAAGTCAGATGTCGGAAGTTGGAAGTCGAGGGCAGAAGTAAGAGTCAAAAGGAGCAGGCGGAGAATAAGAAAACTGAAAAGAATTTGTATTCTAGTGAAACTAACTGTTATGATAAAATCTGTTTTTGATCTGGAGGTCTTTAACCTTGCTTATTCATTTGCTATGGAAATTTTTCAGGCAACAAGAAATTTTCCAAAAGAAGAACGATATTCTTTGACTGATCAAATTGTCCGTGCATCAAGATCTGTTGCAGCCAATATTGCAGAAGGCCGGGGTAAACGTATTTACGAAAATGAGTTTAAAAAACATTTGATCTACGGCATGGGCTCATTGGAAGAGTCGAAAGTATGGTTATTGTTTGCAAAGGACTGCGGCTATCTGGAAATTCAGACCTATCAAACGTTATCTGCAAAATCCGATCTTCTGGGTTCAAAAATTTACAAGCTCTACGAAAATTGGAAAACCTTCTGACCTCTGACTTCCGACTTCGTACTTCTAACTTCCTACTTTATCTTGTGCCCATGTTTCGGCAATTGTTGAACTGGCGTTCGCTGTTGGCACTGATTGCAATACTGATTGTAAGCGGAACGATTTTGTATTCCTCTTATCTGGCGGATAAAATTGAAAAGGATGAACGGAAGAAAGTAGAGCTATGGGTGGAAGCTGTCAGCTCCATCAATAACCCGGACAATACGGAAACCGGTCTTGCTTCAATGATCACATTGCAGCAAAAAGAAATCCCGATCATTGAAACCACGGAAAAAGACAGTATTACCATTTGGGCGAATCTTGATTCTGCAAAAGTGGAAAGAGGCTGGGCAAAAGATGATACGCTTCATGATCCTAATAGCAATTCTTATTTGCGAAACAGGCTGAATGCATTTCGTTCGGAAAATGCAGCCATTGAATGGATTGACCCCGTAAATCCTGCCAGAAAAAACAAATACTACTACGGCCATAGCCGGTTGCTGGATGAAGTTCGTTATTATCCGTTGATACAATTATTTATAGTGAGTCTGTTCATTGCTATTACGGTCATGGCCTTACGCAGCAATTACCGTTCTACTCAGAACCAGGTGTGGGCAGGCATGGCTAAGGAAACGGCGCACCAATTAGGAACTCCTGTATCCTCGCTGGAAGGATGGATGGAAATTTTAAAAGAAACATACAGCAATGAAAGCTTTGTTCCTGAAATGGAAAAAGATGTCAGCCGCCTGCGATTGGTTTCGGACCGTTTTGGAAAAATTGGAAGCACTCCGCAACTGGAAGAAAAAAATATTATTGAGCAGGTAAGGAATATGGTGGAATACATCCGTAAACGAGCCGGAGGAAAGGTTTCATTTGCTTTGGAAACACACAGCCTCGAACACATTCCTGTAAAAATCTCTGCTCCCCTGTTTGATTGGGTGATTGAAAATTTATTGAAAAATGCGCTGGATGCCATGGAAGGCAAAGGAGCGATCAGGATCGATATTCAAACCGCCGAAAAAAATGTGATCATCGATGTGAGCGATACCGGCAAAGGCATCAGCAAACAAAATATTGCCAGGGTTTTCAAACCAGGTTTTACCACAAAAAAACGCGGCTGGGGATTGGGATTAAGTTTGTCGAAACGGATTATTGAACAATACCACAAAGGTTCATTGACGGTCAAACAATCGGAGCCCGGAAAAGGAACAACTTTTAGAATTGTTTTGAAAAAATAAAATACATTTGCTGCCCCGAAAGAATACTGAACAGGCGAACAAAGAAGGGAAGAATTTTGAAGGATGTTCATCACTCGTTGTTCCTTGTTCCATATTCTTTCTGCCCAGGTGTTGAAATTGGTAGACAAGCCACTTTGAGGTGGTGGTGCCCGAAAGGGCGTGCTGGTTCGAATCCAGTCCTGGGCACGAGTAAAATTTAGAAGCCTTGAGAGTATTGACT
>JAGIAB010000408.1 GCA_017745135.1 Flavisolibacter sp. | reverse complement strand
GCGCGAGTTGCTTCCAAAATCGAAGCTCATATTTCAGGTCGTCAAGGTGATAATTCCGAAAAACCTCCCATAACCCCTTTAGTGGGCGCTTACCGGTACTGGTAAAAAAGTGCCAGGGTTTGTAGAACCGTTTTCGTTTGGATTGGCTGGCTTTCATTTATTAGAGGTTTTGTTTTAAATGTCATCTTGCGTTTGCTGCCGTACATCTGACAATTGCGTACACACTAATGGCTTATTTATGAAAGCGGCACCAGTGATAGATAATATTTCATGGATGCGACTTACCTTTTCGGCAAGGGTTAACAATTCTTCCTCAGTTATATCGTAATCTTCTTTGTAACGGGTATCTATATATGCCTTCTGTAAAAGGCTAAAAAGGCGCTTGTCCTGGTCTGTTTTCCGGGGGAATACATCTGGTAATTGGTATGCTATCAGACTGCCGTAACGGATCAGCCTATCAATACTGTGGGTGTTTGGATGATAGCCGGTACCGGTCACTAATAATGCAAGCAACGCATGTTCTGCCGATTGGTGAAGCATAAATGCTGACATTTTATGCTGTTTGCGTACACGGTAAAGTTCCGCACCAACCAAAAACTCTTTGGCTTTAGACAGCCCTTCCTCCCATTGCTTTGCCGCATCTTTATTGTTGACAGGTGCTGGAGCCACAAGAATATCTTCTTTGCAAACGCTATCCGCATGATACAACATTGGCGATGCGTTCCAAGCGGATAGGGCAAATTGATGACCGGCTTTCAACCATAGTTGGAAAGTGGCGGTTTTCAATACAAGTGTTGTGACCGGCATTATCCGCTTACAGTGGTTTTCTATTTTGTCTTGCCACTCGTGCAATCCATTAGTAGAAAGGTCTGAAATCAATATTAGCAAAGTGCAATCTGAAATATGTTGCGCCGAAGGTGCTTGTTCATTAAATATGCTCTCGCTTTTTCTTCTTTGTAACGATACCCCTAATAAAAAAATCATATCGGGATTGGTCACTTTCACGATAATATCCACCAGGGATTTTTGAAGTAAGGAAAATGAATCGTGGCATGTATGGTAAATTGTAAAGGGTTTCATGATACATTTTTTTGAGTTTACGAATGTTTTTAAATCTTTTGCGGTATTTGCTTTCTTGCCCATATAAAGCATTTATGTATAGCGACCGTTAGCGGTCTTTTCCTGATTAGTGGTTTTCAGAATATTTTTTCACAAAATAATTGTCGCTCAATTCAAAGAGCGCCCGTTCTTCAAAATCATCAAAATGTTCTTTAAACACCGTTAGGAAGCCGCCTAATTTATTCCATAACTCAATAATAGCAGCATCGCGCAAAGACCCGAGCAGGTATGCCTGATCTTTATGAAAAATAATCAGACGGCAAAAATCATAATTTGTCAGTGCTGCATTATTTATCAAGATATTTAACTGTAGCCGGTAATACGCTCCTTTGTCTATGAGTTCAAATTGCACCTGCGGCACTATGTTGCTGATGTTTACAGGGTAGGTAACCGACTTTCTTGGTTTTTGTTTTAGCAGCCGCCACAACCAATGCTCGCTTTTCAAAACAAAAGGCTGGCGTTTTACCAATGGCCAGACTTCTTTCCACAACTGGAACACTTCTTCGAGAAGTGAAACATTTCCTTCAGCAGCATCTTCTATCGTACCGGGCAGTTGCTTTACAAGTTCCATCAACTTGAAACATTTTTTGCAAATGGCGGATTCTCCGTTTAGCATTGGGTCATCAGCTGTTTGGATGTATTTAACAAAGCCTTTCGGAGCATTGCCAGCCTTGTTTAAAACGGCTTCGGCCGGTATTAAAAACGGCAATGTTCGCCAACTGCTGCACATTAAAAGATAAGATAGGGCGGTTTCTTCCTTAACAGCGATTTTGGGGGCAGGTGTACCTTTCAACTTCAATAGATTAATTACGCTGTCAGGAGGATCTTCGGCGGAAATCTTATAAATAGACCCGAGGGCCTCATTCTGCTCCACGTCGGTGTTGTAATTTGTTTGTCGGATGCGAAAATGCTTCCGGTGTTTTAAGGCAAGTTCCACTGGACCACCTGCCCGGTGTTTTTCAAAGAATCCGGAATCAACATGGCTGTATGAAACATGAGATAACGCGGCATAAGCATGGCTGCAAAGTTTTTCAACCGGCTGACCGCAGGAACAGCTTACATGCAGCTTGTCTTTTCCTATTTTAATGGTTAGCTCAAACCCTTCTTTATTTTCCGGGGAGGTGACCGCCAATTTTAGTACGCCATTTTCCAGTGATAGAAATTTCTGCTTAATCTGTCGCCAATCTTTCCTGCGGATGATCTTTAACTCCGCGTTTTGGTTGATCACCTCTTGTGTCAAACAATAATAATCGTTATCCAGTTGAATGATGTACGGTTGATCGGCACAGCGATGGTTATGATGATTATTTTCCATAATGAGCCATTTTGATTACTTAATTGATTTTGCATTTTCGTACAGTGTGCGTAATGCTGCATTTTCCCTTTCCAACTCCATAATTTGTTTCATCATAATGATTTGTTCCTGCCTGGCAATCAGCGCGTCAATGCCCATTTTTGCCAGTGAGATATGAGTTTCGGCCGGGATAGATATATTTGATATACCTGAACTTTCTATAATTTTTTTTGATCGTTCCAATGCCTCTATGGAAACTTTAATATTATTGAAACCATCTACCATAAAGTATTCGGATGGAACACCGTAAAAATCCTCTAACTTTTCAGCCATTTCGGGGGTCATCCTGGCTAATTCCAGTTCCAGTTCACTGTAAGAGGCTTCAGAAATCCCTAATTCACTTGCAATTTCAAATTCGGAAAGCCCTTTTACTGTACGGGCTGTAAATGCTATCCTATTCATTTTTTTTGCATAAATCTCGACACGCACAGGCCGGTATCCTAAACTAAAAAGCAATAAATTATTGGATAAATGAGGTATTTTAGCGAATGGGTTTATTTATCTTTGGGAAAACGCTATAAAAGCGTAAAAATCAAATCTTATGGAGAAAACAATACATCAGGGCAGAAATGTAAAGCGGTTTAGGGTATGAAACAGGAGGCATTGGCCTTGGAATTGGGTGACGACTGGAACCAGCGTAAAATATCGCTGCTGGAACAAAAAGAAATAATAGAAGAACCTTTATTGCTTCAAATTGCTGATGTGTTAAAAGTGCCAGCTGATGCTATTAAGAATTTTGACGAAGAACAAGCCATTCATAATATACAAAACAACTACGATAGTGCAGTTGTCAACTCCGGGCCTACAATAAATTATAAATGTGATTTCAATCC
>JAGIAB010000407.1 GCA_017745135.1 Flavisolibacter sp. | reverse complement strand
ATCCTTATTATCGATCATTGGATCGCTGAAATTATCAACGTGACCACTGGCTTTCCATGTTGTTGGATGCATAAAAATAGCCGCATCAATACCCACTATGTTTTCATACATCTGGGTCATGCTCTTCCACCAGTAATCTTTTACGTTTTTTTTCAACTCGCTTCCCCATTGGCCATAATCATACACGGCGCCTAATCCATCATAAATTTCTGATGAAGGAAAAATAAATCCATACTCTTTACAGTGCGAAATAATTGCCTGAAACTTATTGCTATCTGTTGCCATAGTGGCGCAAAAGTAAGGCAGTTTGTGGTTTAAAGTTTGGAGTTTGGGGTTTGGAGTTTTTAGTTGAATATTGATCCCGATAGCTATCGGGAGAGTATTGATTATTGAACATTATTATTTACCAACCTTTCACTGCTACTATGGGACTTTGCTTGCGGAGTTTATCCTGAGCGAAGCGAATGGACTCCGTTCAACTTTCTTTAATTCTTATCATCACTTTACAAATCTCATTACAGGAATCAGCCTTCACCATCATGTATGAATGCGGTCATCACCTCTTGTTGATTTTAAAAAATAAAGTAATAATCCTGCGGCCATCATACCAAACCCCGGTTTTTTATCTTTCTTTTTTTCTTCTTTCCTGTCTTCTGTTTTATGATCCCGGGTTGTTGATAAAGCATATTTTGGTGGTGTTTGCGTTTGTGGTTTGCGTTCGGTTTCTGAAGGAGATTTTGCGCCGGCAATGGCAGGTTTGTCTTCCCATACGGCATATTCGGTGGGTACTATATGAACACCTTTTTGAAGTGCGTATGCTTTTGTAAATTCTGCCCCGAAATACAAAATGATGGCCGAGTAATAAATCCATACAATTAAAACCACGAGTGAACCTGCAGCGCCGTACGCATTTCCGATATCACTTTTGGCGATATAGAGCGAGATCAGAAATTTACCAATCATGAATAAAATAGCCGTAGCAATTGCCCCCGGCCAAATTTCCTTCCACTTGATTCTTACATCAGGCAGCACTTTGAAAATAATAGCAAACAAAGCCGTGATCACGCCAAGCGTTATGATCAAATTGACAATATAAAGCACGATTACAGCAATATCCGGGAAAACCTCTTTTAGACGGCTACCGATACTTTCAACCACCGCCGTCACCGCCAAAGAAACCAATAACAAAAATCCAAGGCTTGCTATCATTCCAAACGACAACAAACGGGTCATTACAAGCTTCATGACACCAGCCTTAGGTTTTGCTTTGACGCCCCAGATGCTGTTGATGGAATCCTGGATCTCGCCAAAAACGGTGGTAGCACCTATTAATAATGTAACGATTCCAATGATGGCCGCTACTCCATTTTTACCGCTAATGGCTGCGTTTTCAATGATCGTCTGAATTTGTTCGGCCCCATTAGGACCAATAAAACCTTTTATCTGGTTGAACACAGTACCCTGTGCCGCTTCCTCGCCAAAAACTCTTCCTGCAATAAAAATGAGCACAATCAATAAAGGCCCTATTGAAAACGTAGTAAAATAAGCCAGGGAAGCGCTGAGCTTGGTTACCTTATGATCTCCAAATCCTTTGAATGATTCCTTTAAACTTGCCCATAGCAATTTGGGAGAAAACCTTTTCATCAATTACCTTTTGTAATCATTCTTACAAAAAAACAGCCAACTGTTTCAACCGGATAAAACGAGGTACGGATACTCCCGAAAAAATTTACTCGAAATTCAAGGTTCAGATAACTTTGGATTTTGCTTGTGCCGGTCAGCATCCCTCGAATTTTTCTTCTCAAAATTTTTTTGCAGTGCTTCTTCTAGGTTCACCCCTGTTTGATTAGCAATACATATTACTACCCAAAGCACATCAGCCAATTCCTCTGAAAGATTTTTATTCTTATCCGATTCTTTAAAGGATTGCTCCCCATAAATACGGCTCATGAGTCTTGCCACTTCTCCAACTTCTTCGGTTAATATGGCCATATTGGTCAACTCGCTGAAATAGCGTACACCCGTGGTTTTAATCCAGTCATCTACTTTTTGTTGCGCTTCCTGTATGGTCATCTTGTAAGTTTTTAGTCTGGCGAATTTACTTATTCGCCTTTCTGATTGTCAGCAAAATGTCATTCAAGTCCAAAATTGATTTTTATCCTCCCAGTTGATGAGCACTCTCATGATTGTTGCCCAGGGCAAATGACATTTTTGAAGCCGAAACAAATCAACGAAGAAATGCACCACCTTTCTTTAACAACTATTTTTTCCTCATCCCGAAATCCAATTTTCCCGATACGGCATATTCCAACCCTTGTTGCTTCTTCTCTTTGCAGAAAAATACCAGATATGAGAAAATTAGCTGTAATTGTGTTGATGAGCATAAGTTTGAACGGACTGGCACAAAATGGATGGGCTGTTGCGGAGCAAAGAATAGACATTCCCTTGCGGATACTAACTGGAATTATTTCAGGACAAATCAAAACTATAGATGGAAAGCCTGCTGCCTATGTAACTGTTTACATTAAAGAAAACAGCAAAACAGCCATTACCGATGAACACGGAAATTTTATTATAAGAAATCTGAAAGACGGAGTTTATACGCTTGAAGTGACGATGGTTGGATTAAAACCACAACAAACAACCGTCGTGATAAAAAATGAGGAAACTTCAACTATATCCATTGTTCTCACTGAAGATGAAAAACAACTGACAGAAGTAGTGATCGCCACCGGCAGAAGATTGAATAACAAACCTGTTGAAATTGGTAAAGTTGACATCAACCCAATGGATCTTCCTCAAAGCCTCACGGTTGTTGGACAAGGTTTGATCCGCGATCAGCAGGCGCAAAAGCTTGGAGATGTAGTTAAAAACATCAACGGTGTATATGTTACTACAACAAGAGGAAACGTACAGGAAAGTTTTGGTGCAAGAGGCTACGCTTTTGGCAATTACAACTTGTTTAAAAACGGTTCAAGAGTCAATTCCGGTGTAATGCCTGAAATGAGCTCGATAGAAAGAGTGGAAGTATTAAAAGGAAGTTCTGCTATTTTATTTGGGCAGGTTGCTCCGGGTGGTATTTTAAATATGGTAACGAAAGAGCCCAAATTTGATTTTGGTGGTGAAGTATCGATGAGGCTCGGAAGCTACAACCTGTACAAACCTTCTTTTGATATTTATGGTCCGGTTTCTTCTTCCATTGCTTATCGTTTAAATGGCACCATGGAAACAGCAGGAAGTTTTCGTGATAACATCAACTCTAAAAAATATTATGCAAACCCTTCGTTTCTTTTCAAGTTAGGAAAGAAAACAGAATTGATTGCTG
>JAGIAB010000406.1 GCA_017745135.1 Flavisolibacter sp. | reverse complement strand
CCACCTTTTCACATTAGCTCTTTAAAACTAACAGATATCAAACATACGAGTAGCACAGCAAAGGGGTGACATTTCTGCCACCCTCTCACATTTAGGACTAAAAACAAGCAATTAGTTTTAATTGTAAAGCGTAATAGTTTCCTGTTTACTCGTTATTATCCACGCTTATTATGTAGATGAGTTATGATTACAACATTTTAAAAATCATTAGTTCAATTGTTTGCTTCAAAATTGTTCAGACTCAAGGAATAACCGAATATTCCTTAGGAGGAAATGGTTGTTTCGTAGGTTTCTCAATTTACCGATGCGATTAATAAAAGCTCATACTCTAATTACAGTATTTTCTTTAAAAGGCCTTTGCTGAATTATATCCTTGCTATGCGGCTAAAATTTTGATGGGGCGGGATCTCTTGGGAAAGTTAAAAAGGAGATTCAAAAGGGTGTTCTTCATAAATATAGAAATAAGTTTTCATTACAGTTACACATTACCGTAAAATATTTTTTAAGACAATAAAAGAGCAAAAGAAAAAGCGATTCTATCTCTGCAATAAATCAGATTGATAACTTCTGTTAATAAATTTTTCCTCATTTTTCTATCCGTCTTCGCCTAAGTAGATTTGTTCAAATGCAGTTGGAAGAAACAAAGGGATACCGTGTAGTAAGCCGTTGGCTGCAAGGCAAGGGCTATAAAGCATTTGCCTACCAGAAGGAAGCCTGGCAGCATATCATTGATGGCAAAAGCGGCTTGGTGAATGCCCCAACCGGAACAGGAAAGACCTTTTCTATTTTTTTAGGAAGCCTTATTCAATTCATCAACCAGCATCCAAACCACTATCAAACGAAATCAAAAAACGGTTTACAGTTGATCTGGGTTACTCCTCTTCGTGCCCTGGCAAAAGATATTGGACGTGCAATGGAAGAAGTGATTACTGAATTGGGAATGCAATGGAAGGTTGGAATAAGAAATGGAGACACCTCCATCAGCGACCGGCAAAAGCAAAAAAGGCAAATGCCTGAAGTGCTCATCATCACTCCCGAAAGTCTGCATCTGCTTTTAGCACAAAAAAATTATACGGACATTTTCGAAACGCTGAAAATTATTGCAGTTGACGAATGGCATGAGTTGATTGGCAGCAAGAGGGGCGTGCAGGTGGAGTTGGCGATCAGCAGAATAATTGGGGTTCGAAGTTTGAAGTTTGAGGTTCGAGGTGTGAACGAACCAACATCGAACATCGAACATCAAATCCCGAACCTTTCCCTGTGGGGCATCAGTGCTACCATTGGTAATTTGAACCAGGCAATGGAAGTTTTATTATCTCCACTTCAATTGCTGAATCAAAATATTTCAGAAGGTGTCATTGTTCGTGCGAGGCTTCAAAAACAAATAGAAGTTGAATCCATCATTCCTGATGAGATTGAAAAATATCCATGGGCCGGGCATCTTGGAATCAAACTCGCTGAGAAGGTGTTGCCCATCATCAATGCAAGCAGAACCACACTCATTTTCATCAATACAAGAGGAATGAGTGAACTGTGGTATCAAACCTTATTAAAAATTGCACCGGAATTATCGGGAGCAATTGCATTGCATCATGGCAGCATTGAAATGGAATTAAGAACATGGGTAGAAGAGGCCTTGCACGAGGCCAAATTAAAAGCAGTCGTATGCACGGCCAGTTTGGATTTGGGTGTTGACTTTCGTCCGGTTGAAACCGTAATACAGGTTGGCTCACCAAAAGGCGTTGCACGATTTTTACAGAGAGCGGGACGAAGTGGCCATAGTCCGGATGCCGTAAGTAAAATTTATTTTTTGCCGACACATTCATTGGAACTGATTGAAGCGGCTGCATTAAAATCCGCCATCGGAGAAGAATTCATTGAAAGCCGCGAGCCCATGTTATTGTGTTATGACGTGCTGATTCAATACCTGGGAACATTAGCCATATCGGATGGCTTTACTCCTGATGTCATTTGGAAAGAGATCAAAGCAACCAATTGCTATGCAGAATTAACCGAAGAAGAATGGAATGAAGTCCTGTACTTTATCACATCCGGCGGCAATGCCTTGCAGCAGTATGATGAATATAGAAAGGTAGAAGTTGAAGATGGCGTGTACAAAATAAAAAGCCGTCGCATTGCCATGCGCCACCGTTTGCATATCGGTACTATTGTAAGTGACCCAATGCTGAAAGTAAAGTATCTCGGCGGAGGTTATATTGGAATTATTGAAGAAGGATTTATTTCAAGATTAGAGCCCGGTGACAGTTTTACACTGGCAGGAAAACAACTGGAGCTGATTATGATCAAAGACATGAACGTGATCGTAAGGAACTCCAAAGTAAAAAAATCAATTGTACCAAGCTGGATGGGGGGACGATTACCGCTATCGGCAAGTCTGGGAAAAGTATTAAGGAGGAAGTTTGATGAAGCGTCCGTAATCGGCAAACGGGATCCCGATAGCTATCGGGAGGGAAACGGCAATGGCGGCGTTTCAAAGTTGGAGAAACTCCCTATTGAATTAAGTGTTTTAAAACCTTTGTTTGATCTGCAGGCAAAACTTTCACATGTGCCGAAGGAAAATGAATTGCTTATTGAGCAGATAGAAACAAGAGACGGGTTTCACCTCTTCGTTTATCCTTTCGAAGGAAGACTCGTACATGAAGCTATGGCAGCCGTACTGGCTTATCGCATCAGCCGCATCACTCCCATCACATTTTCTATTGCCATGAATGATTACGGATTTGAGTTGTTGAGCGATCAACCCATTCCCGTTGATGACAGTAATGCCTATGAACTATTTTCTCTCGATAACCTGATGGAAGATATCCATCGCAGTGTGAATTCTACCGAAATGGCGAAAAGAAAATTCAGGGACATCGCCGTTATTGGAGGATTGATCTTTCAGGGCTATCCCGGCGAACATAAAAAAACAAGGCACCTCCAGGCGTCTGCAGGTTTGCTGTTCAATGTATTCAATGAATACGACCCCGACAATGTTTTATTAAGGCAATCCTTCCAGGAGGTTTTTGATCAGCAAATGGAAGAAGTGCGGTTAAGAGAAATGCTGCAACGCATTCAGCATTCCAAAATTGTAATTACCTACCCTCAACGGTTAACGCCATTTTGTTTTCCAATTAAAGTCGATAGCATGCGTGAGAACCTGACTTCGGAAAAGCTGGAAGACCGGATCAGAAAAATGCAGCAGCAGTTGGAAAGTTTGTTATGATGCTTTTGAGTAGTTAGTGAAAAAGCAGGAAAAGCAAAGCAGATAACATGAATGAATATTTTTTGTACCAGTCTGCATTGCTACTATCAACTTCCCTTG
>JAGIAB010000405.1 GCA_017745135.1 Flavisolibacter sp. | reverse complement strand
GCGCATGGTCTTCCGCAACAATCGATAATCAAAATTCTGCAACGTATACATTTACACCTTCATCAGGACAATGTGCAACAACAGCAAGATTTACTGTAACAGTAAACCCGATAGTGACGCCAATATTTAGCTTTGGAACATCGCTTTCAATTTGCACGGGAGGAACAGTACCGACGCTTCCAAATACATCATCGAATGGTATTTCAGGAACGTGGAGTCCTGCAATAGTTGATGATCAAAATACCGGCACGTACACGTTTACTCCTAATGCGGGACAATGTGCAGTAAGCACTCAATTCACAGTTACCGTAAACGCTTATGTAACGCCAATATTCAGCATCGGCAACTCATTGACGATATGTAAAGGAAGTTCTGTTCCCGCTTTACCAACAAGTTCTGATAATGGAATTACCGGCACCTGGAGTCCGTCTGTAGTCAGCAATCAAAATTCTGCTCTCTATACATTCACAGCAAATTCAGGACAGTGTGCAAACTCAGTAAACTTTGATGTCACAGTAACACCTAACACAGTTCCAACATTCAGCTTTGGCACCTCTCTTGTGATTTGTGCAGGCGATAATGTGCCATCACTGCCAACTACTTCAACGAATGGGCTTACAGGTTCATGGAGTCCTGCAACGGTCAACAATCAAACATCTGCTGTGTACACTTTCACACCGGATCCGGTACCGGGACAATGTTTGGCGAGCACTAATTTCATTGTTACCGTTAACCAAAAACTGACACCAACGTTTAGCTTTGGTCCTACGTTAACGATTTGTACAGGTGCTAACGTTCCTGTATTGCCAAAAACATCTACCAATGGAATTACAGGCACCTGGAGCCCCACTGTTGTAAGCAATCAGGCCTCTGGCACCTATGTTTTCACACCAAACGCCGGCCAATGTGTTGCTTCAGACTTTACACTAACTGTTACAGTTACGCCTGTTGCCAGCGTCGACTTTGAATCAGATACAACTGTTACAGACGGAACAATGATTCCTGTTAACCTGCTTTCAGGAACGCCTTCAGGAGTTGCCTTTACATGGACGAATTCAAATACTGCTATTGGCTTAGCTGCATCGGGAACCGGCAACGTTCCTTCCTTTACAGCAACTAACAAAGGCAGCAGTACAATTAAAGGAACCATTACCGTTACTCCAAACTACAATGGTTGTGCAGGTAACGCAAAGAGTTATGTCGTTACAGTTATTCCTCTTGATAAAGACATATTCGTTCCGAATGTGTTTTCGCCAAATGGTGATGGCAAGAATGATATTCTTTATGCGTATAGTAACTACATCGACAAACTTGATATGCGCATATTCAATCAATACGGCCAGCAGATACACATCATAACCGATCCGCATAAAGGATGGGATGGTAAATACAAAGGAACGCCTCAGCCGGTTGGTGTGTATATGTACACATTGAAAGCAACACTGACTGACGGAAGAACAGTTCAATTAAAAGGCAGCATCACTTTAATACGATAAAGTAAACCACCAATAACTTATGAAACGATTCATATCCTATTATAAAACCAAAATTCATCCGATGAAACGGACTGTGTTTATTACAGTTTGCACCATGTTTGTAATGGTGCAGCAATTGTTTGCGCAAACCGATCCCCATTTCACGCAGAACTACACCTACCCTATGTATATCAATCCCGCAATGGTTGGACAGAGTGATGGTGAGTACAGGGCTTCTGCTGTGTATAGAAGCCAATGGGGCGCCATGGGCCATCCTTATCGCACCACCGGCTTATCTGCAGACGCTGCCACCAACAACAATCTTGCAGTGGGCGTAAATCTTTTGAATCAATCTGCCGGTGATGGAGGATATAATTATTTCAATGCTTATGCGTCGATTGCCTATACAGGCGTTAAGTTCGGCAAGAATGAAAATCATCACGTGATTTTTGCGATGCAGGCGGGCCTATTAAACCGGCATGTGAATCAGAATAAATTCAAATGGGGTGAACAATGGAACCCGATAACAGGTTACAACGCCGGTAATCCAACTTCAGAAAGCTTCGATAAAACATCGGCTACAACTTTGGATATGGGAACCGGTGCCCTTTATTATGATGCCTCACCTGAAAAAAAGTACAACATCTTTGGAGGCCTTTCTTTCTACCACATTAACAAGCCGGGCGATCCGATTGTTTCTACTCAAAGCACTGAATTGAATACAATTCCCATGCGTTATACTGTTCATGGAGGAACCAGCATCAATATTATGGAGGGAACGAATGTTGTTCCGCATATTTTATACAATCAGCAAGGCAATGCCAAGGAATTTATGTTAGGCATATACGGACAGAAAATGGTAAATGAAGAAACTACAATCATGGCCGGTGCTTATTACCGTTTCAAGGATGCCATTGCACCTTACGTTGGAGTAGATTATAAAAACTTTTTGGTGGGATTGAGTTATGATGTGAACACTTCAAAACTCGGAGCTATGACAAGAAATGTGAACAGCTTTGAATTGAGTTTCTCTTACATCATGCGTAAAGAAACCAAAGGACTTGTTGATTTCATCCATTGTCCCCGTCTGTAAAATTTAATTTTTAAAGTTTGATCCATACAATATGAAGACCCAACCATTTTTACAAAAAGTCAATCGCATACTGTTCCAATCTTTGTGTGCAGGAAATTTTGTAAGCAGATTTCTGTTATTTCTGACAGGATGCATCCTGTTAATGCAGGCACAAGGGCAAGTGGATAAACGCCTGGCAATGGCCGATGAATACTTTGCCGCAGGTGATTATTTTACTGCTGCAGGTTTATACGGACAATTCCTGCATCCTGCTGTAAAGCCCAAATACCGGAGCGATTTTCCCTTGAATACAAAGCGCAATTCTGAAGGAAGGATCGGCAGTTATCAAAGCAAGACCGGTATTCTTTTTAAACAGGCAGAGAGTTATCGATTGTCCAATTACTGGACAGAAGCTTCTGCTTTATACAAAGAATGTTTTGAAAAAGATTCTTTGAAATATGGTGCAGCATTATTTTGGATGGCTGTGTGCCAGCGAAGCATTGGCGATTATGCAACTGCAGAAGAAACGCTCAATAAATTTTTCAGTATTTATGGTAATGGCCATGAGTTTTATAATGCATCATTGAAAGAGAAACAAACGCTTCAATTAATAAAATCACAATTATTAAGGCCTGATTCCGTGTTGTACCATATTCAGAAGATTAATACAAATATTGGAGATAAAGGCATCTTTGCGCCTGTTGCTATAAACGGGAATCAATACTTATTTACAAGCACTCAAACAGATTCTGTTGCAGCAAACAGTAATCCTCATCATAACCG
>JAGIAB010000404.1 GCA_017745135.1 Flavisolibacter sp. | reverse complement strand
GATCGGGATTTTCCAAAGTATTAGGAGCATAACCAGAACTAATTCCGCCTGAGTTACCGATTGAATAATTGTAGTCTCCTTTAATAAGAGCGAGGTATCTGAAATCATCGGTGGCATCGTTACCTACTACACCATAACCACCTCTGATCTTAAGAGTGTTCACGATATTGTTTTCAGGCCAGAAGTTTTCCCTGTTCACATTCCATCCGGCGGAAAATGAGGGAAACAAACCATATTTTTTATCCGGTCCAAATTTGGTAGAACCATCCTGGCGAATAATACCAGTAAAGAAATATCTGTCTAAATAACTGTAATTGATACGACCAAACAATGAAGAAATTTTGTGCTCAACGAACTCGCTTGCATACCCATCACGGTTAGCCGGATCAGAAACGGGAAACCGGAAGGAAGCATCTCTGTAATTGTTTATAGGCAGGTTTTTAACATTGATCCCAATGCTATGTCCTATATTCTCAACGTAAGCACCCTGGCCCGCAAGTACTGTTATATCATGATCTCCAAACTTTCTGTTGTATGTGATCGTATTTTCAACATTCCAGTTAAATGATCTGTTTTCATTTTTATTATAAAAATTGTTACCATTTGAAACTGTTGAACTGAGAACATAGATTGGAGTAAAACCAATATTGCCCCAGAATGCTTTTTTGAAACCTGCGGTGGAACGGATTTTTAATCCTTTGATTGGCGTTAATTCACCAAATACATTTCCTATGAAATCATCCGACCAGTTATAACCACCCAGCCTGGTTTGAATGTAAGCCAATGGATTAGTCATTTCCTGCCCGACATAACCGGAAATTCCATAAGGATTGCCGTTGGGATCTTTTTGAATATAAATACTGCCATAGTCTGCAGGATTTGGTTGAGCAGTAACATTGGTTACAACCAATGGCGTGATTGGGTCGAGATTGATGGCAGAGCTTAATGGTCCACCAAATTCACTGTTGGTATTACCCAGGCCAGTGCTCTTCTGGTGAGCGTACCCTAATGTTTGGCCGATGGTAAAGACATTTCCGAGTTTATGAGTTGAATTGAGACGGAAATTCAATTTCTTATACTTTGAAATTTCAGTTGCCACAATACCCTCATTGTCCTGAAGGCCTCCTGACATATAGAATGTAGATCTGTCGGTGCCTCCTGAAAAACTGATTTCATGCAGATAACGGAGTGCAGAATTATTGAAAATAGCTTTCTGCCAGTCGGTACCCGTTCCTAAAACAGAGACATTCGTAAACACCGGATCCTTTCCTGCAGCCACTGCACTTTCATTTCTTAAAACCGCATACTGTGTAGCATTGACCAGGTCAAGCATTTTTGCCGGTTGGGAAACACCGTAATAACCGTTGTAATTAACAGCCAGTTTTCCTGACTTACCTTTTTTAGTAGTAACCAGGATAACACCTGTTGCGGCTCTTGTACCATAAATGGCCGCAGAAGCGGCATCTTTTAATACTTCAATGGATTCAATATCGGATTGATTGAGGTAACCAATACCGCCGGCATCTACCACCACTCCATCAACAACCCATAAAGGATTATTATTATTAAAGGTGGTGATACCACGAACCCTGATGGTGGAACCGGAACCCGGCTGCCCGGAATTTTGCATAATGGTTACACCCGAAACACGTCCCTGCAAGGCCTGTTCAATACGGCCGTTAGGAATGTTTTCAAGGTCTTTCCCCCTTACACTGGAAATAGCTCCGGTAAGAGTAGCCTTTCTTTGTGTGCCGTAACCAACCACCACAACTTCATTTAATGAACTTGCACTGTTATCCAGTTGCACATTATATACAGTAGTACCGGCTGTAACAGGAATTTCCTGTTCAAGCATACCACTGTAGCTTACAACTAATACGGCACCGGTTCTGGGAACATTTAAACTAAATAAGCCATTCGCATCTGTTAGCGTGGCTGTCTGGCTACCTTTTATACTTATGGTAGCTCCAGGAAGTACTTCGCCATTGGTTCTATTGGTTACTTTTCCGGTTACTGTAAGATTTTGTGCAAGCGACTGGAAAGAAAATAGAATGGCGATAAAGCTTAGCAGCAAAGCAGTTTTAAATTTCATACGCAAGCCTTTAGTTATTGATTATTTGAACCCGATTTCGGGAACATAAAGGTATTCAGCTTCGCAGCAAAAGAAGATTTTACTACTACAACACCACTACAACAAGCTCAAAAAAAAACGGTTTATTGCCCGTTTTGCCTACATCAATACTACATCAACAAAAAATAATTACTTTCACAAGGCTAATGATTGAACATGAGAAAGATTGCTGCTGTCTTTTTCCTGGCTTTATCTTTTAATGGTTTTTGTCAAAACACTATTGGCCTTCCGGAAATCATTAATTATACCAAGCAAGTGTACAACGCTGGTACTCAAAATTGGGATATCCGGCAAGGGCAAAATGGAATTATTTATTTTGGGAATAACGAAGGGCTTCTGAGTTTTGACGGGACTTTCTGGAAACTATATCCCCTACCGAATCACACTATAGTCAGGGCAATTGAAATAAATAAAGACCAAAAAATTTATGCAGGTGGACAAAACGAATTTGGCTTTTTTGCTCCGGATAAAAGAGGATTTCTTGTTTATCATTCTCTATTAAGTTTAATACCGCAGCAAGACCGCTCCTTTGACGACGTCTGGAATATTTGCATAGCCGGCGAGGATATTTTCTTCCGGACGAATAAAAGGATCTTCCAGTTAAGCAATAATAAGATAACCGTCTACCCCACGCATTCCGAATGGAGATTTTTGGCTTATTGCAATAATCAATTGATTGCCGAAGACCTTGAAAATGGTTCCCTGATCTTTCAGAACGGCTCCTGGGTGCCGTTTTTGAAGAATACTGCTTTGCCTGCAAATGCGCTCATTACTTCCGCCATTGCTCTTGATAAAAACCGAACGTTAGTTACCACTCTCAAAGAAGGACTATTTATTTACGAGATGGGAACTTTGACGCAGATTGAATCAGCCGACCTGGACCACCTAAGCAAAAAAATTATTTACAAAGCTATCGTTGTCGATCACAATCGTATTGCTTTGGCAACAAGTTTTGATGGTTGCCATATTATTGACGACAAGGGAAACCTCATTCAAAGCCTCACACATATTGAAGGCTTACAAAACAATAGCATCCGCAGCATTTTTTCCGACAAAGACAAAAACCTTTGGTTAGGCCTGGATAACGGCGTGGATTTTGTTGCTTTCAACAACTCGATAAAACATATTTACCCGGAAACGCAAAACATTGGCTCCGGTTATTCATCCCTCCTTTTTCAAAACCAGTTGTATCTCGGAACCTCGAACGGCCTTTACA
>JAGIAB010000403.1 GCA_017745135.1 Flavisolibacter sp. | reverse complement strand
GCTGTCGCAATAGATAGCAAAAGCAAAACACAAACAACAATGTGGATGATAAAATTTGTTTCGGCAATGCTTTTTTCCTGTGGATCAGAACTATTGTGCGCTTCATTATAATATTGTATAGTGCGATAAATTCTGAAACCCAAAATTCCAAACATAACCACCAATAATGCAATTAAAACGATCATAGTACATCGCTTGCTTCTGTGATTGTACTAAGGTAGAATAAACCGGCTGTATAAACCTGATGCCTCCATCCAAAAGTAGAATCAGGAAACCTGTTGTAATTTTCGCTGCTCAAGCTGCAGTATCCGGTTCTGTATTGTAGCAATTACCAACAGCATATCCTTTCTATGAAAGCGGAGGAAATTCAATCCTATTTGTTCCATTATGGTTTGTCTTTCTTTGTCTCTAATTATTTGAGCTTCTTCAAAGTGGTATCCGCCATCAACTTACTTAAAAACTCTTTGAGGTTTTTGTTGTATGGGAGGTAGTACATTCTTTTTGAAGTTAGTAAAACTATGTGAAAGGATTAAGTGTCTTACTGGTTAGCACTTTCCGCAGCGTGTAGCGAATCCCCCTTGGACGCTTACTTATTCGGAGACTTTCACATCCCCCTTTTGTAAAGGGGGAGTGCGGAGACTCCGAAAATCGGAGACCTTGCAAGGGGGATTCACCCCACTTGCTGCAAACGGTTTATTACAGCAGTTAGATGACCTCTTTCAATTTCACTGGCCAGCAGCCCCTCGCAAAAACGGTCTTCACGAATAAATCTACCCAATAGCTGCAGGCATTCTTCTTCATTCAATGCAGCAATGAATTGTTTTTTTATCATCCGCCTCGTTCCACCTGTCGGCGATGTCCATGTAATTTGCCTGAACCAGTTTTTCATCGTACATGTACCGCACAAAATCGTTGATAGCACTGCCGTAGATGTAAGGAGTTAGCGTAAGCTCTGTATCGAAGGTATAAATTGGCTTTTTGGTTTCGAAACGGTGAATGAATTGCCGGAGTTTATTTAGTTGTTGTTGGTTCATAATTGAAGCTTAACTACCCTCTGCAATATTAATTTCTTATCTTTTAATTAATAGTAATCTTATCAATCACTGCATTATCCTGCCCGTTTCCTTAAATGCAACAATAATTTTTGATGGTGCAAAATGTCTTCAAAGTTTAGCTGCCTTGCCGGCATTTGCCAACGAGACCAATCATAAAAAACCAACGCCGGCGGAGCTGCCAATACCGGCATTTTACCTAATTATAGCCTGCCACGGGCCTATCCAACCAGGCTAACCCCAAGTATCGCCATAAACAGCCTTTTTGTCTATAAAAAAGGCATTTGTTCTGTATATCAACCTGTTAAGGGTGAATCTATGATTTCCTGGACGCTTTCTATGAATCATAGACAGCGTCCAATGAATCGTAGAGCTCACTATGAACCATAGTGAGCCCTCAAGGAATCATAGTGGGCCTTCCATGAATCATAGAAGGCTCTCAATAAACAGGAAGAACTCTTAAGGGATTCGGATTGCTCTACCCCGTTGGCGGTGTTCCCCAGAGGTTTTTGTGCGATGCTGCACCAACAAACATCTGCAGTCTCTTACGTTCGGTAACGCTTTCTTCAAAGCCATAAAAAGTCCTTAACAATCCAAAGATTCATTACAGCGCAAAGCAAAGATGGTTCGTTCCTCACCATGACAAGCAAGAGACGCTATCAGTTTTTAACTTACAATTATTTGAGATTTACAAAGAGTACACACTCTTACTTGTCATCCCGACGCAGGAGGGATCTGTGCTTTGTACTTTAAGAAATAGTGCATGCAATAACGACTCTTACACCCCGATAGCTATCGGGGCTCATCAGAGTTACAAAACGTACAAGAGAGTGACACAACAGGCGTTGATAGTAGCAATGCAATCGGTAAACAAAAAATCACTTCCAAACGAAAATGATTTAATAAAACAATTTCTTCCTGATCCATTTAATCCACTCAAATCCCGGTTTAGACATTAAACCTGAAGTGCATCACATCTCCATCTTTCACTACATATTCCTTTCCTTCAATACGCAAACGTCCGGCTTCACGGGCAGCCGCTTCGGAGCCGTATTTCACATAATCATCATAGCTGATGACTTCTGCCTTGATAAAGCCTTTTTCAAAATCGGTATGAATAACACCGGCAGCCTGCGGCGCTTTCCATCCCTGGTGAATGGTCCAGGCACGAACTTCCTGCACGCCTGCAGTAAAGTAGGTTTCCAGTTTTAATAATTTGTAAGCAGAATGAATCAAACGATCCAATGCCGGTTCGTGCATTCCATATTCTTCCATGAACATTTGCTTGTCTTCTTCATTTTCCATTTCGGCAATTTGCGCTTCAAGGGAATTGTTCATGATGATGACTTCAGCATCTTCATTCTTTACGGCTTCCTTTAATATATTGGAATATTTGTTGCCTGTGTGCATGGAAGCTTCGTCAACATTGGCAACGTATAAAACAGGTTTTGCCGTCAGCAAAAACAGGTCGGCAATGGCAGGTTGTTCAGAAGAACTTAAATCCAGCTCACGAATATTTTTTCCCTGCTCTAAATGTTCTTTACAGCGTTGAAGAACTTCTACTTCGGCCTTTGCTTTAGGATCCGTCTTTGCCATTTTTTCGCTGCGCTGCAATTTCTTTTCAACACTTTCCAGGTCTTTCAACTGAAGTTCGGTATCAATAATTTCTTTATCGCTAATGGGATTGATAGCGCCTTCATCACGCAAAATATTTTCATCTTCAAAACAGCGGATCACGTGAATGATGGCATCCACTTCGCGGATGTTGCCCAAAAATTTATTGCCCAATCCTTCGCCTTTGCTGGCTCCTCTTACCAGGCCTGCAATATCAACGATCTCGATTTGTGTGGGAACAATTCTGTTTGGGAGCACCAGTTCCGCCAGTTTTTTCAAACGTGGATCGGGAACATCTACCAAACCCACATTTGGGTCGATGGTACAGAAACGATAATTACTTGCCTGTGCCTTTGCACTGCTGCTAACTGCGTTGAACAAAGTTGATTTTCCAACATTGGGTAATCCTACAATACCTGCTTGAAGCGCCATGTTTATTTAGAGTTTGCAGTTGGCAGTTTTCAATATGCAGTTAAACGATGCTAACTGCAAATTGCCCGCTGTCAACTTCTTTTTCGGGGCGCAAAGATAAGAATTCACCGTTGCCTATTTCCAAACGAAACGTTTAACTTCCAACTCTGAACATTTATCTTCGGACATCGAACCTCAAACTTCAAACATACCATGGCATTAAGCAGGATATGGTCGGCTTTCATCATTATTGCGATAACAGTGGCAGCTATCAAATGTTTTTTCTTTGGCGAAACGCAAATCTTTTCCTGGATGGTGAGCGGGAAAGCAAGCGATCCCACTAATCCTTACAAGGTCGATGGTATTATTGAAACATGCTGGGTCGCTGTGGATATATGCTTAAAGCTAATCGGTGTTCTCGCATTATTTATAGGGTTCATGAGCATTGCAGAAAGGGCTGGAGGCATCAACCTTTTGTCCAGAATAGTGGGCCCTTTTTTTTCAAAACTTTTTCCCGAAATCCCCAAAGGGCATCCTTCGATGGGACATATGATCATGAATTTTTCAGCTAACCTTTTGGGGTTGGATAATGCGGCAACACCGTTTGGCCTTAAAGCAATGGAAAGTTTACAGGAACTTAATCCTGACAAAGAAGTGGCGTCCAATTCACAGATTATGTTTTTGTGCCTGCATGCAGCGGGATTAAATTTAATTCCGGTAAGCGTTATTGCTGTAAGAGCTGCACAAAAAGCATCGGATCCGACCGATGTTTTTATTCCTTGCCTGATTGTCACATTTGTTGGAACAATGACGGCAATGATTATTGTTTCAATC
>JAGIAB010000402.1 GCA_017745135.1 Flavisolibacter sp. | reverse complement strand
ATTAATGGATTTCGGTGCAAGTTATGGAGGGTACAATGCTGACCTGACAAGGACCATCCCGGTAAATGGAAAATTTACACGCCGGCAAAAAGCAGTTTACAATGCCTGTTTGCATTTACATGACTACGCAAAAAGTTTATTGAAGCCTGGCATCTCCATCGTTGAGTATACAGATAAAGTTGGCGAAGAGGCCACCCAACAATTTTTAAAAATCGGTTTGCTGAAAAAATCAGATGTAAAGAACGAAGATCCCGACAACAGGGCTTATCGAAAATATCTGTATCACGGTATTTCGCATCATTTAGGAATTGATGTTCATGATTTAGGAACGAGGACAGAACCTATTAAAGCGGGAATGTTGTTTACTGTAGAACCGGGAATTTATATTGAAGAAGAAGGAATGGGTATTCGTATTGAGAACAACGTTTGGATCACCCGAAATGGAAACAAAGATTTGTTCAAGGATATTCCGATCACAGTTGAAGAGATAGAATCTATTATGAAGAAATAGAGTTGGTGATTACTACCTGCTACCCGCTATTTAAACAATTCATTATTTTTAAAAATGCCAGTATTCAAAAACATACCTAACTTTTTTACGCTGCTTAATTTGATCTTTGGTTGTATTGCCATTGTTTTAATTCTACAGGTTGGACAAAGCGTTGTTATTCTGAATAACGATACGGGAGCTTATGACCCGTTTTTCCCGGAAAAGTTAGCGTGGGGAAGTTTTTTTATTTTCCTGGCAGCGGTTGTCGATTTCCTGGATGGATTTGTTGCCCGTTTATTTAAGGCCACTTCAAAAATGGGAGAGCAACTGGATTCTTTAAGTGATATGGTAAGCTTTGGTGTAGCTCCGGGAATGATTTTATATCAACTGCTCCGTTTAAGTTATGCGCAGGAAGAGAACGGGCTGGATGTTTCTGTTATTTTATTATTACCTGCTTTCATTTTTACAGCGGCAGCAGCATGGCGGTTGGCGAAATTTAATATCAGCACCGACCAAAGCGATAGTTTTAAAGGAGTGCCTGCGCCATCAGCGGGCTTGTTGATTGCTTCTTTCCCGCTAATCATCTGGTATCAATATTTTGGGATGCAGCAACTCTTTATCAACAAATGGTTTTTGTATGGGGTGATTGTTTTAGTCAGTTATTTAATGGTGAGCAATCTTCCCTTAATGGCTTTGAAGTTTAAAGATTTTTCGTACAGGCATAATGCAGGCAGATTTATTTTAATTGCTTTATCTGCTGCTATCATAATTGTGTTGGCTGTAACAAAAAATCTCTGGCTTTCCTGGCCGGTCATTTTTGTATTGTACGTACTACTTTCATTATTCTATAAAGACCCCGTTGCAGTAAAAACTTCTAACCAGCAAACGCTTGATGTGACGGTGTAGAAAGAATGTGATTAAACAACTGCAAACCAATCCCGATAGCTATCGGGACAAACCACAAACTTTCTTAGGTTTGCGCATAAATTTTCAAAAATGAAATTCAACGTTCAGGTAAAGGTGATGCCTTTGAAAGAATTGCTCGATCCACAAGGTAAGGCTGTAATGACCGGGTTAGGAAACCTGGGTTTTAAAAATGTAGATAATGTTCGTATTGGGAAGAATATTAGCCTGGAAGTGGAAGCTGCTTCAAAAGAAGAAGCCAAACAAATTGCAGAAGAGGCCAGCAAAAAACTTCTTGCCAATCCGGTGATGGAGTACTTTGAAGTTGAGATTGCACCATAGAACTTTCTTTGGTAAATTTGGAGTATGAAGGATGTGATTCAAATTCCATTAAAAGAGTATGAGGATATGAAGGAAGCAATTTCTCTCCTGAAGGATACTGAATTGCTAAAAAAGCTCAATCGTCTGGTGGAATTGCTTTACGAGGAAAAGTATGGTTTGTATCTTGGCGATAATACTTCCGATTTAAAAGAGGCTGCTATAAATAAAGGTTGGCACGAATCAAACAGTCCCTGGGATCATGTATAAACAAAGAGAAATTGTTTTAGTTCCCTTTCCTTTTTCTGATCTTTCGTCTTCCAAGAAAAGGCCGGTTTTAATTCTCTCCAATAGTGCTTATAATAATAAGTTTTCTGATGTTTTAGTTTGTGTAATTACCAGCAATTTGTTTCAGGATGATTATTCTGTCAGTTTAAACAATGACGATCTTGAAGTTGGAATTCTGCCGGAACAATCAATAATTAAATGCCATAAATTGTTCACTATTGAACAATCACAAATTATTAAGCGGTTTAGTATGATAAGTGGGCAAAAATTTGAAGAAGTCTGTAAAAGAATTGTTGAACTGATTCAACCTTTGCTCTGATGCTTTACCTCGTTCCTACGCCGATCGGTAATTTGAAAGATATCACACTGCGTGCCCTGGAAGTGCTGCAGGAGGTGGATGTTATTCTTGCTGAAGACACAAGGAATACTGCCCGCTTGCTGAATCATTATCAAATTCAAAAACCGCTTTCTCCTTATCATCAGCATAACGAACACAAAATTCTTCAGCATTTAATTGAACAATTGTTAGCCGGGAAAAAAATGGCGGTGGTCACCGATGCCGGTACTCCTGGCATTTCTGATCCTGCATTTTTATTGGTGCGTGAGTGCATAAAAAATGGTATCAGGGTCGAAACCTTGCCCGGCGCCACAGCTTTTGTTCCTGCTTTGATCAATAGCGGTCTTACCACCAACCGGTTTGTTTTTGAAGGATTTCTTCCCTTGAAAAAAGGACGCCATACGCTTCTTACCCAACTGGCCAATGAAGAGAGGACTATTATCTTGTATGAATCGCCAATGCGTTTGGTAAAAACATTGGAGGATTTGATTCAATATTTCGGAGCAACACGGCCATGTTGCGTAAGCAGGGAATTGACCAAGATGTTTGAAGAGAATGCAAGAGGGAGTTTGCAGGAGGTGTTGGACTATTTCAGGCAAAAAACTGTTAAAGGTGAAATTGTGGTCATAATTGGCGGAAAGGAATGAACGTTTACTTATTGCTTTGCACAAAATTTGATTGTTCATTCTAAAACAGATAATAATGAGAAAGGCAGTTTTGGTAATCACCGTTTTAGTTTTTGGATTTAGTTCTTTTGCCCAAATAAGAAAAACACCGGCAGCAGTTACACAAGCGTTCGAAAAACAATACCCCAACGCATCTGGAGTGCAGTACGAGGATAACCTGATCAATGTGCAGGTTCATTTTGCCAGTGATAGTGGAAAGATGATTGCCAAGTATAACGGTGATGGAACATGGAAGGAAACCGAAAGAGAATTTAATTACGATAATCTTCCGGCAGACGTTAAGATAGGTTTTGATAAAAGTAAATATGCTACAGAGTGGAAAGTGAAAGAGACCGCCA
>JAGIAB010000401.1 GCA_017745135.1 Flavisolibacter sp. | reverse complement strand
GGGCATAACATGGCCTCTTTCGGTCATCTTCACACGCATACATTTTACATCTGTAATCTTTACATTGCCAGCCGCTTTTTTGGGAAATTTTCGTGTGGATGGTACAGCATTAGCAAATCCCGGAATTGATGCCAGAGCAACCCCCGGAATAGCGGCTGCCATTGTTTTTAAAAATTCGTTTCTTCTCATGCTCTTAAAATTTGGTTGATTATGCTTTTAAATTTTTGAGTATGTTCTCAACAAAACAGGTAAGGTTTTCAAACTATCTTCCATCTAATGGCATTGATAGTTTGATAGTAAAACATGAGCAGGTTTACAACCTTGTTGTTTTGATATTCATCGATACTATTTAAGAAATTATTTTTTGTCCCAAAAAACGCGGGTTCCCATATTGTCACCTCCTATACGGTCTGCTGCTGCCTGCACATTAGGCCTATTGATGGACCATTCTTTTAACGGATAAGGAAGCCTATGGATAAAACCATCTCCTGCTGTTACAGATGGATCCTCGCCAGGGAATTTCAACGGGCTCAATTGAGGGTAACCACTCCTGCGGAAGTTGGCAAATGCTTCGGCCCAAATCATTAAGCTGGCTACCCAGTATTGTTCGTTGATTTGTTTCAATGCCGATGAAGGATCAAAAGCAATTCCAGGTTGCTGAAGATAGGCATCCTGTTCTGCTTTTGTAATTGGTGAGGGTCCTCCGTTTGTAGTTGCCCAGGTATCCCGCTGCGTCATATGTGCTCTTATGCCTGCTTCGTAGTAATCTTTGGCAGTGCCTGTAGTAATATAATCTCTTTGACGGGCTTCCGCCAAAAGCAATTGGGTTTGAGCATACGTAACATAGTACAACCATGCATCAAGTCTGCCTACGGTTGAACGATTAAATTGAGAATATTTAAAGGTGCTGCCAACCTTACCAGGGTAGTTTGGAGCATTCACTATATTAACATCTGTATACCCATAGGGAACACCAATTTGACTGGCCGGATTGGTGTTGCCGGCACCTGGATTACTTGCTGCCGGATCCGGGTATAAAACCGCAGTATACTGTAAGCGGGGATCGTTATTATTTTTTAAAAAATCGATGAAGGGTTTGCCAATAAACCAGTTGTGACGAACAGAACCATTTATCCAACCAGTAGATGGATTTGTCTGGATGGAATTGGCTTTAAGAACAACATTATCATCATTGGAAGACATGACACCACCCCTGGCCGGATCTGTTGCTATCTGAACTAAAGATTTGGCCTTATTTTCATCGATTTTTGTATAGCGCATACCAACGCGTAACAATAAGGAGTTGCCAAATTTTTTCCATTTTGCAATGTCGCCTCCAAAGTACATTTCTCCACTTACCTTATCCTTGGTGGCATTCAATGCATCTACAGCTTCTTTTAATTCTTTTGCAATATCCTCATAAATAACTTTCTGATCATCATACTTAGGCAAGGATCCGGTTTACCAGCTTGTTGCCACGCAGATTATAGGGATTAATATCGACCAGGTTCTGTACTTGAGTAGTATACAAAACATTAAATGCGTCGGCAGCAAACCTATCTACATTGGAATTTCTATTACCGGCTTCTTCGGCTCCTCCTAAAAGGATTTGAGCCTGTTGAACAATGGTGCCATAATACTGAACGATATTAATCCCTATAATCTGCGTGGCAACAAGCTGGTAAACCGGATCCATTGTTGTGGGAAGTACCGGGTTGGTATTTGTCTTTACGAAATCTTTTTCACAACTATATAGACCTATGATCAATAAAAAAAATGGGGCAATTAAATATTTAGTTCTCATGATTTAGAAATTTTAATTAGAACTTAAAGTTTAAACTTAACGAGTAGGTGCGGGTAGTAGGGAGAGAAACAGATTCAAGACCTGCCTGTGTATCCCTAACCTGAGAAACGGACTCCGGATCTATATTGTCAGTATATCTCTTGATCATGAGAACATTATTAATGTTTGTACTCACTGCCAAGCCTCTTATAAATGTTTTTGAAACCAGAGCTGAAGCATCATAACTGAGGTTTAATGTGCGCCAGCGTACAAAACTGGCATTGTATACAGCTTCCGTTACGATACGCCTGCCACTGTAGTCAGTATAGAAAGATTCTGCTTCTACCGCTGTTGTATTAGCGCTGCCATTTTGATCAACACCATTAAATATGACACCGCCCTCTCTTCCAGGCAATGACTTTTTATGATGCCCGGAACGCAACATGTTCCACTCTGTATCAGATATTAGTTTATGCCCTGCTTTGAAGTCTACTTGTGCAAACAGACGAAACTTTTTGTAGGTAAGCGTATTTAGAAAGCCACCGATATGTTTGGGTACTCCGCTACCCCATGTTTTTAGTTCTCCTCTTTGAAATCTGCCATTGATAGTAACGATCTGACCTTTAGCATCACGCAGATAGTCATAACCTCTCAGCGAAGCAAGAGGCATTCCGACTTCGTGTGATAATTGTCCTATGAATGTGGCAGAACCGACATCAATTCTTGGCTGCCCCGAAGCCAATTCCAATACCAGGCTGGTATTATACGTATAATTAATTCCAGTCTCCCAGGTAAAGTTTCTATTACGGATCGGTTGAATTGTCAACAAGTTTTCTATACCCTGGTTTCTTAGCCTTCCGATATTCACTGTCGTGGTAGGAAAACCTGATGCATTGGAAATGTCTACATTGAGAATTTCATCAACTGTGTTTTTCCTATAAATCGCACCATCATACCTTACACGATTATTAAATAAACCTAATTCCAACCCTGCCTCAACCTCTTTAACTTTCAGCGGTCTAAGGTTGGCGTTAGGACTTGTATTTCCGGAAATCTCTCCATAACCATAACCATTGTATGTATTTGGAGCCATATCATAATAAAGGTTATTACTGTATGGCTCTGTATCGCCACCAACTTCTGCATAAGACGCACGCAACTTAACATAGTTCATCCACGAAGGCATTACATTGTGGAGTGCCTCACTTACTACGAAACTCCCGCTCACGGATGGATACAAATAACTGTTTGATTGTGGATTTAAAGTAGAGAACCAGTCGTTACGTGCAGTGGTATTCAGGAATAAAAACTCCCTGAAGGAGAAGTTCAATGATCCATACAAAGAGTTTACTTTTTTTCTTGCGTAGGAATAATCAGGTGTTTTAACCTGGCCGTTTCCAATTGTGTACAAACCCCTGATGTAAAAATTCCGAACAGACGTACTTATGTTATCTCTTATTTGATCCATTTTGTTTCCTCCAAAAGTTGCATCAATACCAAAATCGCCGAACTTCTTGTTTGCTCCTACCAGGAAGTCGGCGTTTACCTCGCGAAAAGAACTTTTATTCTGGGAGAATTC
>JAGIAB010000400.1 GCA_017745135.1 Flavisolibacter sp. | reverse complement strand
CGAGCATGATTTTAAAACAGAAGCCGGTGCCGTAAAGGGAGAATACACCAAAAACAATTCCGATGTGCTTTCACAACTCTATGAAAAAACACTGGAAACCGCTTTTGACAAGCATACGTATAAGCACACCACCATGGGCTTTTTTAAAGATGTGGTGGACATGCCCAATCAATATGATTATTCCCTGACCTTTTACGATCGTTTTTATCGTCCTGAATATTCAACCATCATTGTAGTTGGCGATGTAAAGCAAGCGGACGTAAACAGGCTGGCTGAAAAATATTTTGGTAACTGGAAGCGTGGCAATTACCAGCCGGTGATTGAAGAGGAACCGCAACAAACAGCCACCCGCTATGTGCATATTAAGCAGGCAAATTACCCGCCGCTGCTTCGACTGAATTACAAAGGGCCTGCTTTCTCCAATAACAAGGACCTGGCAGCATTGAATTTACTCAACATGATCCTTTTTACCGAAAGTGGCGAGCTCTATCAAAAGTTGGTAGTAAAAGAACAAAAGGTAAGAACGCTTTCCGGCAGCGCCAATAGCAACCGCGATCCCAATCTTATTGTGATCAACGCTTCACTGCGCAATGCGGCCGACCTGCAATATGTAAAAGATGAACTGGTAAAAGCATTGGATGCCGCCAAAACCACTCCTGTTGATGCAAAAAAACTGGCTGATTCGAAGAGCCGCATCAAATACAGCATCGCTATGGCTATGGACAATCCTGATGCCATTGCCAACACCATTGCGCAAGCCGTTTGGCTGAGCGGCGATCCTGAAGCCCTGAATAAATACTACGCAGTGTTTGAAACAATAACAGCGCAGGATATTATGAATGCTGCTAAAAAATATTTCAACCCGGAAACGCTGACCATTTCCACAATTGGTCCTTCGGACGAAAATCCGGTTAATAATCATTGAATAAAAACACAATTGGAACAGAAACTATTTATGGGAGAAAATTTGATCACGCAGAGACGCGGAGTTAGCAGAGAAAACCACTCTGCGCTCCCTGCGTCTCTGCGTGAAATATCTTTTTCCAAATGCACATCATCACAATAAAAAATTAGTATGAACCGCATATTTTTTTCACTGTTATTTCTCGCATGCACAATCTTTGGTTTGTCACTCCATGCACAACAGGTGGTTGAGTTAAAACAACCTTCTTCCAACAAGATCATCATTAAACTCATGTTCCGTGCAGGATCGATTTGCGATCCGGAAGGAAAAGAAGGTCTCACCGATGTTACAGCCAACACCATTACACGTGGTGGTACGGCCAGCAAAACCTCGCGGCAGATACAGGAATTTATCTATCCTATGGCCGCTTCGTTCAACACTTCAGTTGACAAGGAAGTAACCATGTTCACCTTTGCTGTACACAAAGATTTCCTGGATAGTTTTTATACCGTGATCAAAGGATTGATACTAACACCATCGTTCACCGAATCGGATTTTAACCGTGTAAAAACCAACCAGCAGGTGTATGTAGACCAGGTGATCCGTGCCTCCTCCGATGAAGACTATAGCAAGTTTGCGTTGGAAGATTTACTGTTCCGCGGCACCAATTACCAGCACATGGTTGCAGGTACCAGCGCAGGCGTTGCTTCAATTACGCTGGATGATGTAAAGCAGCATTATAAAAATTATTTTACTAAGGATAACCTGATGATTGGCATTGCAGGAAATTATTCGCCTGCTTTTTTAGCAAAGCTTAAAGCCGATATGGCTAAACTTCCTTCTTTACAAAAACAATTGCCCCAGCCGGGTAAGGCAAACAATCCCGATGGCTTACAGGTAGAAATTATTTCCAAGCCCCAGGCATTGGGTTCTGCTATTTTCACCGGCTTTCCTTTGCCAATAACAAGAAGCAATAATGATTTTGCAGCTCTTATGGTAGCCAATTCTTTTTTGGGTGAACATCGCAAAAGCTATGGAAAGCTGTATGAAAAAATACGTACCACACGTTCCATGAATTATGGCGACTACTCTTACATTGAATGGTATGAAGCAGGCGGATCGAATATGCTTCCTCCACCCGGAGTGCCACGTCATTCCAATTATTTTTCTATCTGGATTCGTCCTGTGCAAATAGCAGAAGGGCTGAAACAACAGTATTCCGAGTTGAAAGACATTCAAACCGGGCATGCCGTGTTTGCATTAAAGCTTGCCCTGCGTGAGATTGACAACCTGGTGAAGAACGGGATGCGCAAAGAAGATTTTGAGGCGACACGCACTTTCCTTCGCAGCTATAACAAGCTGTATGTACAAACACCGGAAAGGCAATTGGGCTTTTTGATGGACAGCCGTTTTTATGGCCGCACCGATTATATCAAAGAAATGGATGCCCTGCTCGCTAAGTTGACCCTGGCCGATGTGAACAATGCGATCAAAAAATACTGGCAAACTAAAAACATGTTCATCTCTATTGTTACCGACGATAGCGAAGCACCTACCATTAAAAAAGCTTTGGAAGAGGGGGCAGTAACACCAATGAGTTATTCCAACCTGGTAAAGGAGGGATTGCCTGAAGAGGTGTTGAAAGAAGATGAGGAAATTGCAAAGTATCCGCTGAATGTAAAGAGTGTGAAGATCATTGACAATAATGAAACGTTTAAGGAAGCAAAGGCGTTTTAGAAATTCCGAAGCTATCACCTAAGAAAGACAAAAGCTACCGCTCCAGGGTAGCTTTTTCATTATACGGCAGATGACTCATTGAAAGGTGATTTACTATCGCTGTTTTGATGGAATTTTGAAGGCAGATGAATGGCCAGCAAGAAAAGAAACCTTTGCGAAAGATCATCCATATTGACATGGATGCATTTTATGCTTCGGTGGAGCAAAGAGATCATCCTGAATTAAAAGGCAAGCCCATTGCTGTTGGTGGTTCGCCTGAAGGCAGGGGAGGCGTGGTAGCTACCTGCAGTTATGAGGCCAGGAAGTTTGGGGTACGGTCGGCCATGCCGTCAAAGAAAGCATTACAGCTTTGTCCGCAAATTATTTTTATCCGGCCAAGGTTTGATGTGTATAAAGAAGTATCGCGGCAGGTTAGGGAGATCTTTCATCGGTATACCGATATTATTGAACCGCTTTCTTTGGATGAAGCTTATTTGGATCTAACGGAGGATAAACAAGGTATTGGTTCTGCCATTGATATTGCTACGCTCATTAAAAAAGCGATCAAAGAAGAGCTGCACTTAACCGCATCAGCAGGTGTTTCCATCAACAAGTTTGTGGCAAAGATTGCCTCGGATATGCAGAAGCCCGATGGACTTACCTTCATTGGTCCATCGAAAGTAGAATCGTTTATTGAAACACTTCCGATTGAAAAGTTTTATGGAGTGGGTAAAGTAACTGCAGAAAAGATGAAAGGCATGAATATTCATACCGG
>JAGIAB010000003.1:17142-29802 GCA_017745135.1 Flavisolibacter sp. | reverse complement strand
GATAGAAGGCAACAAGGTATTGGTGGGAGCGCATTAAATGAAAAAGAGAACGTGGTTAGCTGTGGAGTTGATCATGCACAGCGTTTTTCGATTACTATAAATAATGAACATCCATCTATTGTTGAAGGAAAAGGTTCTACACAAGGCATGGTTCGGATTGAAGGCGGCTCATTTATGATGGGTGCAGACAATTTGCAGGCTTCGCCGGATGAATATCCAAAACACAAAGTGACAGTGAAGAGTTTTTGGATGGATGCAACAGAAGTAACGAATGCCCAGTTTGCAGCATTTGTAAAAGCCACAGGATATATTACCACTGCAGAAAAACAGCCGGATTGGGAGGAGCTAAAAAAACAATTGCCCCCGGGAACACCTAAGCCGAATGAAAGTGAATTGGTAGCGGCATCCCTTGTCTTTCAGGCGCCAACAAAAGCAGTTGACCTAAACAATTTTGCCCAATGGTGGAATTGGAAAAAAGGCGCTGACTGGAAACATCCTGAAGGACCTTCCAGCAGCATTGAAGGCAAAGAAAATTATCCCGTTGTTCACGTATCGTTTTACGATGCACAGGCGTATTGCAAATGGGCGGGCAAGCGACTGCCTACAGAAGCAGAGTGGGAGTATGCTGCAAGAGGAGGATTAATCGATAATATTTATCCTTGGGGAAACGAACCGGTTGATAGAGGAAAAACAAAAACAAATAGCTGGCAGGGACATTTTCCGGATAACAATACAATGAGTGACGGATACTATCGAACATCGCCAGTAAAATCATTTGCTTCAAATAACTATGGCTTGTATGACATGGCAGGAAATGTTTGGGAATGGTGTGCTGATTACTACGATTATAATTATTACAAAGCAATTAATAAACCGAAAGGAGTTGTAGATCCGAAAGGTCCTTCTTCATCATACGATCCTGATGAACCCTATGCTGCAAAGCGAGTTGTGCGAGGTGGGTCTTTTTTGTGCAACGATAGTTATTGTTCTGGTTACCGGGTGGCAAGAAGAATGAAAACTACAGAAGATAGCGGCATGGAACATTTAGGGTTTCGATGCGTCAAAGATTAATTAAAAGTAGTCACGTGGCCGAGAGGATAGGCTAGGGTCTGCAAAACCTTTTACGAAGGTTCGAATCCTTCCGTGGCGACAATAGAATTGCAGAACATTTCATCGTTGGAATTATAATAGCAGAATGGGCAGGTTCAGGTCTTAATGTTTTTTATTCCATTTTGTGTTCAATAATGGTTTTAAAGAATAGATTCTGCTCAATAATTCCCAAATTAAGTTCTACATTTTGTCGGCTAAGTCCACAAATAATAAAGGCCTTGGTCATCAAGGCCTTTATTATTTTATTTTAAAGCGTTTGAATCTTTTAAATTAGGTGACCGTGAAGAAAGTGCCGCTACTACTTTTGTTGTATCGGACATCTGCATTTTGGTTTGCTACTTTTTTTCATTTGCGTGCTTTTAAATTAATCCATTCCATCCTTACAATAAGCTTTCCGCTTTATAGCCTGCTTTCTCCACTGCTTTTATTACCTCTGCTTCACTCAGGTTTTCGTTGGTTACCGTCAACACTTTCTTAGGGTTCGTTGTATCTACTTTCCAGTTGTTCTCACCAATTACTTCATTTAATGTTGGTGTTACTTTAGCTATGCAGGAGCCACACATAATGTTTGTCTTTACTTCTATTGTTTTCATGTTTGTTGTTTTTTTGATGATGCAAATTTCACTGATCACGATTTGTTAACTGTTACAGCATTTTGAAAAATAGTTACACTTAATTGAAGGGATGAGGGTTGACGCACTATTCATTCCTCATCCCTCACTCCTCATTCCCCCAACTTCAGCCACCTTAATCGTAAACTGTTGGTTACAACACTTACACTACTCAACGCCATTGCTGCACCAGCTATCATTGGGTTTAATGTATATCCGGTAAAAGGATACAAAACACCTGCCGCAATGGGGATGGCAATAACATTGTAAATAAATGCCCAGAAGAGGTTCTGCTTAATTGTTTTAACGGTATGCTTTGACAGCTTGATGGCCTTCGGGATTTTAGTTAAATCAGATGAAATGATTGTCATTTTAGCTACATCCATTGCAATGTCGCTACCCTTGCCCATTGCAATGCTTACATCAGCTTGTGCCAGGGCATTGCTGTCGTTGATGCCATCACCGACCATGGCAACTGTTTTGCCCTGCTCTTGCAATTGTTTAACAAAGCTTGCTTTGTCGGCTGGTAATACTTCTGCTTTATAGTGGTGAATACCTGTCTGCTCTGCAATGGCTTTTGCCGTAAACCCGTTGTCACCTGTAAGCATGTACACTTCTATACCTGCTGACTGCAATTCGTTTATAGCCTGAACAGATGTTTGCTTTATCTTATCGGCAATAGCAATAGCAGCTAATGCATTTGTTTTATCGGCTAACCAAATAACGGTTTGTGCTTTTGACAACCATTCGTTTGCTGTTCCCTGCAAAGCAGGATCAATATTGATGTTCTCAGTTTTTAACAGGGCAAGACTGCCTAAGAAGTAGGTGTGACCTGCATATTCTACTTTCACACCTTTACCTGTAATGCTTTCAAAATGATCGAGTGTTAGTGACTGAATCTTTTTTTCTTTGAAGTAGCGAACGACTGCTTCTGCCAATGGGTGTTCGGATTGTTGTTCGATACTGAAAAGCAGGTTAGACAAACCCTTCTCGTCTGTTCCTGTTTTGTATTGAATCGAAACTACTTCAGGTTTTCCTTCTGTGATGGTTCCTGTTTTGTCTAATACGATGGCATTTACCTTTTTTGCTAACTCCAGGCTTTCAGCATCTTTAATCAGGATGCCATTTTCTGCACCTTTTCCAACACCTGCCATGATAGCTGTAGGCGTGGCTAATCCCAGTGCACAAGGACAAGCAATCACTAACACTGTAACCAATGCCAGCAGTCCTTGAGTAAAACTGTGCTCACCACCAAACAATACCCAGGCAATAAGACTAAGAATTGCAATCAGAATGACTACAGGAACAAAGACGCCTGCAAGTTTATCAACCAGTTTTTGTACCGGTGCTTTGCTGCCCTGCGCTTCCTGTACCATCTTAATGATCTGTGCTAACACGGTGTCGCCGCCAACTTTGTCGGCTTTAAATTGAAAACTGCCTTTCTGGTTGATCGTTCCTGCAAATACTTTATCGCCTTCTTTCTTCTCAACCGGTATGGGTTCACCACTGATCATGCTTTCATCAACAAAGGAAGTTCCGGTGCCTACTGTGCCATCCACAGCGATCTTTTCGCCTGGCTTTACCAATAAAGTATCACCCGCTTTTACTGATGCAATGGGCATTTGCATTTGATGACTTCCACCATGTATTACTGTTACTGTTTTAGGTTGTAAACCCATCAGTTTTTTAATGGCTGATGAGGTGTTGTTTTTCGCTTTTTCCTCGAGCATTTTGCCGAGAAGAATAAAGGCAATCACCATTGCTACCGCTTCAAAATAAACATGGGCCGCCAATCCCTTGCCCTGCCAGAACTGCGGATAAACCGTATTGAATACACTGAACAGATAGGCTACTCCAGTACTTAACGCAACTAACGTGTCCATGTTGGCCGAACGATGTTTAGCCTGCTTCCATGCACCGATAAAAAACTGTTGTCCGAAGATCACCACTACCGGTGTTGCCAATGCCCACATGATGTAATTGGCATAAGGAATGTGCATGAAAACCATTCCTATTAACACCAATGGAATGGAAAGAATGATCGAGCCAATGGTTCTTCTCTTTAGTGTTCCATATTTTTTACGCTGTACTTCTTCCAAAGCATCTTTGGCTTCTTCGCTTTCATCAATCATTAAATCATAGCCAATACTTTGCAGTGCGGCTTTCAATTTTTGCGGATCGGTAATGGTGGGCACATATTCTACCTGTGCCGTTGTATTGGCATAGTTGACAGCAACATTCACAACGCCTGGTGTATTTTCTAAAATACTTTGTGAGCTACTGGCACAGGAGGCGCAACTCATGTTGAGTACCGGGAAGGTTTTCTTCACTGTATTTACATCATAGCCTAAATCCCGTATTGCCTTTACTGCTTTGGGAATTGTTTCCAGTTCATCATCCGCAGTGATGACCGCCCTGTTATTGTTTAATTCTACTTTATGGGTTTTGATGCCTTGTACCTTGCTTAGTCCTTTATCTACAATCAATGCGCAGTGTTCACTTTCAACACCGGCTAAAGGAAGATGAATCGTATGCTCTTCATTTTTCATAGCCCTACTGTTTAATAGTACAAAGGTCTTCAAAAGCAGAAGGCTATTGGTACATCCTTTTGGGAAAGATGTATAGATAATTGTTAGGGATGAGGGATGGAGGAATGAAAAATGAGGAATATATTTTATTTTGCTTTAAACTATTTTAATATGACTACAGTTGATAAAATTGAAGCTTTTAAGCTAAGAACAAAGGGGCTTTCCTTGAGGGTAATAAAATTATTTCAGTCATTACCTAAGACGGATGAAGCACGGATTATCGGGAAGCAATTATTACGATCTGCTACATCCGTGGCAGCCAATTACAGGGCTTCTTGCAGGGCAAGATCAGGTGCAGAATTTTACAGTAAGATCTCAATTGTAGTTGAGGAAGCCGATGAAACTTTATTCTGGCTCGAACTATTGTTAGAAGCTCAAATCATTTCAAAAGAAAAGCTTTCGCTATTGATGGATGAATACGAAGAAGTTTTAAAAATTGTAAACACTGTTCGATACAACAGAAAGCCAAAATAAAGTCATCCCTCAATCCTCAACCCTCAACCCTCAACTTTTATCCCTTAATCCTCATCCCTACATCGTCAATATGTTTTCGATGCACTGCTCCAAGTTGCTTGAATTGAGAGGGCGTCATGCCTGTAAGCTTTTTGAATTGGTTGGAAAGATGCTGTGTGCTGCTGTAGCCAAGATGGAAAGCTATCTGGCTTAGCGACTGCTCATACATCAGCAGTTCTTTTGTTTTTTCTATTTTTTGCAGGTTAAAAAACTGTTCAATGGTAATGCCTTCTACTCCGGAAAATAACCGGCTGATGGAAGAATAGTCTTTATAAATGTTATCGCTGATGTATTTGCTTATGCTGAAGTGATCATCAATATCACCGCTCTGCACTTTTTGAATGAGTAAGTTTTTTACCCGTTCTATCAGTTGCATTTTTTGGTCATCGAGTAACTCGAAACCGGTTTGCTTCAAATCTTCTGCAAACCGCTCAAGTTTGGCTTTTCCTGGTTCATTTGTCAGTTCCACTTCGCCAAGCCGAACATATTTCGCCTGCAGATCGTTTTTTTCTAAAAGCTGTTCAACAGATGTAATACATCTCGGACAAACCATATTCTTTATTATCAGCTTCATTGAGCAAAGGTATCCCGAATCCGAGAGGTTGTATACATGCAGGTGAACGCAAAGTCTTTACGGTTTTTAATTCTTGTCTTGCACCTGAATTTATTTCAGACAGGGATTCTAAAGTGCGGATTCTGCTTAATAAGTTTCGAATTCGGTTCGATTTTTTGTTGATCATCCTCAAAGCTAGAGTATCGGTAAGTGTTTGCATGTGTTTTACGCAGTCGTTGATGTTGAGGCAGGCAGTACGCTAAGGCCATCAACGACAGAAGCCAAGATCACGCCTTTGTTGGTGCAGCCACAACATAAAAGCTAAAAGTGCACCAACAACGGCGTAATAAACGCATCAGTTCATGTCCTTGCGAACTGAGACAATAGCGTTGGCCAAAACAAATACAGCTAAAGCGAATTATACCCACCTCATTTTATCTTCGCCAAAATTTTACTATGAACAATACCCTTACCAACAAAGTAGCCTACATTACCGGCGGCAGCAAAGGAATTGGCTTTGGCATTGCACAGGCATTAGTACAACAAGGAATGAAAGTAGCTATTAGCGGCCGCGATCTCAAGGCCGTGCAGGATGCGGCTGCGCAATTAGGGAACAAGAACGTACTGGCATTGCAATCCGATGTTCGCTCGGCGGCTTTGGAAAGGGATGCGGTACAAAAATCGGTCGATCATTTTGGAAGCCTGGATGTAGTTGTTGCCAATGCGGGCATCGGTGTCTTTTCGCCAATTGATGCGATGACGGAAGAAGACTGGCATAGCACCATCGATACCAACCTCACCGGCGTATTCAACACTGTAAAGGCAGGCATTGAACCATTGAAAAAATCCGAAGGCTATATTATCACCATCGCCAGCCTGGCCGGCACCAATTTTTTTGAAAACGGCGCGGCTTATAACGCCAGCAAATTTGGATTGGTGGGTTTTACGCAAGCTATTATGCTTGACCTGCGTAAGTATGGAATTAAAGTGAGCACCATCATGCCCGGATCTGTGGCGACCCATTTTAATAACCACACGCCCTCGGATGCCGATGCCTGGAAAATTCAGCCTGAAGATATTGGTGAACTGGTGGTGGATTTGTTGACTATGAATCCACGCACTTTGCCAAGTAAAATTGAAGTGCGGCCATCCAAACCTGCCAAAGGCTGATGTACCTGTTGGGGCGGGGTTGAGAAAGTTTTCTTGTGAAGAGAAGAGATCATTGCAAAAGACAAAATTTCTTTGTTCCCACGGGGCTGGCCCAACGAGCCTGTATTTCGGTTAGGTAACTTCTATTCTATTTATCTTTCACTCGATGTCATCAGCGAAGGCTTGGCCGAAGCGCAACTCGCGGCAAAAGAAGATTATGTCACCAGGATTTATATAATCCGTTTCCTATTAGCACCCGCAAATGCTTTGTAATATTGCATGCAATAGAAAGAACATAATGCAAAAATTTTTCCCTCTTGCCACCATTCTTATACTGGCATTGACAACAAGTAAAGGTTTTACACAAACAATTGATTCCGCTAAAAAGCCTTCCATTGTTATTGTTCCCAAACTGGAAAAACCAAAGAAAGCTATCCAACTAAAAGAAAAAGATCTCGGTGGCTACCTGTTGGTTTATTTTAAAGACCCAACGCATTCTGCCTACTTTGCCATTAGTAAAGATGGCTACACATTTACCGATGTTAATGGCGGGCAGCCCATCTTCATTGGCTCTCAGTTAGCGGAGCAAAAAGGCGTTCGTGATCCGCATATTGCCCGTGGTCCTGACGGTGCCTTTTATCTTGCCATGACCGATCTGCATATATTCGGACAGAGGGCCGGCTTTCGTGATAGTGCCTGGGAACGTCCTTTGGAAAAATATGGTTGGGGCAATAACAGGGCACTTGTATTAATGAAGTCCTACGACCTGGTTCACTGGACCCACTCTGATTTCAGGGTGGATAAGGCCTTCCCCGAACTTGGCGATATTGATTGTTCCTGGGCGCCGGAAACTATTTACGACCCCGAGGCTAAAAAGATGATGGTGTACTTTACTATACGTTACAACAACAAGGAAGCGAATATTTATTCTTCCTATGCCAATGATGATTTTACAAAGTTGGAAACTGTGCCTAAACGCATTAGTGGTATTGGCGGTATTGATGCCGACATTACCAAAGTGGGCAAGGGCTACCAGATGTTTTATGTGGGAGATGCTAAAATATGGGGCGCCAGCTCTGATAAAATCAATGCGGACTTTAAGCCGGGCGGCAAAAGAATTGACCCTGAAAAAGTTTCTACCGAAGCACCGAATCTTTTTAAGCGCATTGGTACGGACACTTATGTGCTGATGTATGATGTGTATGGCTTACGTCCCAGCAATATGGGATTCAGCGAAACCATTGATTTTATCAATTTTAAAAATCTTGGCCATTTCAATGAAGGGGTAATGAAGGCCACCAATTTTACAAGCCCGAAGCATGGAGCGGTAACGCATCTTACTAAGAAAGAACTGGAAGCTATGATCAAATACTGGAAAGTTGATTTGAAATAAGCAATGCTTTATTTGGCTGCACGAGTTCTGTAATTGACGAAAGTAAAATGCTTTGTACCTGGTCCTTGCGAAAGGTCGGATAGAGTACAAACATTGCAAGAGAAGTGAGCCGGTGTTAGAAGAAAAATTTTCTTATGAAGAGATCATTGCATGAGACAAATCTTCTAGTCCTTACATGGCGGAAAAATAATTAGCTTGCTGATCTGGACGACCTTCCTAATACGGATGAATTGGCTGAAGAGATTGTAGCGAATTTGGAAGAGTGCGTTGGATGTGTTTAGAGTGGAGGTCATTAAAATCGGGAAAGGAACCTGGTGACTACCCATCAATAAAACAGCAACAAATATTACATCCTTTGCTTAAACAAATGGAAGCTTACCTCGATAAATTTTTGTAGTTTTAAATCCATAAGATTTTACCTACCGTATATCTCGTACCTGATTATCTGACCTTATCCCTGCACTGCGAGAATATCACGTTACTATGACAGTACTGTTCCATGCCTTTTGAGTATGCTCTGTGTCTTTTGAGTAACACAACTGAATCAGGTTTATTTATTCATTTAAAAACACAACTCATGAAACAGCGTTTTATTCTACGCAGGTTTGTCATGCTTGTGGGCTTGCCAGTCCTTGCCCTGTTCTGTGGAGTGCTGATGTCATCGAGCCACCGGGAAGCACCCCTGATTGCCAACGATCCTTTAGCAGACAACACGGATTTGTATGCGTTTCGAAGCCCGGCAAATCCAGACAAGATCGTAATCATTGCCAACTACATTCCGGCGGAACTTCCTTATGGCGGACCCAATTATTACAATTTCGGAACCGACGTCCGCTATGAAATTCATGTTGACAACAATGTTGAAACACCTGGCGATGATATTATCTACCGCTTTACATTCAGCCAGGTAAACGAGGATCCTACCACCTTCTTCAACATTCGGCTTGCCAAACAAAATTTGAAAACCACTTACACTCTGCAACGCAGTACCAATGGTGGACAATCGTTCTCCACTATTGTTTCTAATGGTATTGTTCCACCCAATTATATTGGGCGACGAAGCATTAAAAGAAGCGTTGGTCTTAATGCACCTACCTATGAAAGCTTAATTACCAATGCCATCATGAATGCGGCCTCAGGCGAACGGGTGTTTGCAGGGCCTGTTGATGATCCTTTCTTTGTTGACCTTGGAGGCATATTTGATTTGGGTGATGCCCCGCGCCAAAATGGAACACCACGTGATGGACTGGCAAAGAAAAATGTACATACGCTTGCTTTGGAAATCCCTATTTCTACTTTGCAAAAGGATCACAAAACAGCAGAGAAGGCCGAAGATATTTTGGATGATGATTTTGTAATAGGAGTGTGGGCATCGGCAAGCCGTCAAAAAATAAAGACGCTTGGAGAGGATGCCATGCAAAGCAATAGCGGTGAATGGGTGCAGGTATCGCGTTTGGGAATGCCTTTGACCAACGAGGTACTCATTGCCATAGGGTATAAAGATTACTGGAATGCATTGACGCCTTACCAGGATCTAAACCAGTTGAGCACATTCGGAAATTTCTTTTACAATCCCGAATTGGCTCTTTACATGGATGACAGCAAATTTGGCGGTGCGGTTCCTGCATTTTCACCGCTTCGCATTCAAAGCCATTCCCTTGGTTCATTTGATTTCAGAAACGGGCATAGTGGTTTATTTCCACTGAAAGGTACCAATGCATTGAAAGGCACGGTTCTTAACGATCCGAAATACCGCGACCTTTTATTACCGGGTCCCGGTAAGCCCCGTTCTGTTGATCTGTGGCCTATATTCAATACGGGTGTTCCTAACCGCAAGCCTTATCAATTGGCAACGGGCAAAAAGCTTGGAATTCCTACAAATCCTGGGAAGCCCTTCATCAATAATTTTTTGCCCAATGGTGGCGATATGTTGCGTTTGAATATGGCGGTTCCTCCCACTCCAAGAAACAGTGCTGATTTTAGTTCCCTGGGTTTAATTCAGGCAGCAGTGCTGGGACTTACCGATAGCCGTTTCAATAAAAACAAGGACCTGCAATTGATTCCCAACATGGATGGCTTTCCCAATGGAAGAAGATTGGAAGACGATGTAACAAGAATAGAATTGCAGGCAGTGAGTGGTATAGTGCTAGCGGCTATTGGTTTGTGGTATGATGATTTCCAGGTTAGTGGCAGTCCTGTTACAAAAAATCTTTTGAATGTGCTTACGTATTCAACAGGGATAGAACATAATGATGCTGCTTTTCAGGCTGTGTTTCCTTATGAACAGTTGCCGTGGTTGGGAACAGGCGAGTGTTCCGGTGAGCCGGTAACCGACCAATCTTCTCAAACTATTACCAGCACTCCTCCAATGGAAAATCTTAACATGGCAGCACCTGAATTATACATGAAAACCTCTCCCAATCCATTTGTGAGCAGCAATACTATCCTATATCATGTAGAAACCAAGTCAAAGATTCAATTGATCGTGTATGATGCTTTAGGAAGGAAAGTGAGTGTGCTGGTGAACCAGGAACAGGAGCCAGGTACGTATACCATTCAATGGAACAGCGGCAATAATCCTAAAGGCACCTACTATATTTCTGCTTTCAAAAACGGAGTATTAAAACAAACTGTTGGCGTGATTAAACAATAGTCAATGGCGTTCCGTATACCTTTTTGCGGAACGCATTTTAAATTCTGCATTTATGAAAAAGAAATACGCCCATTTGATACTGCTGTTTCTATTTTTTGGAGCATCGGCATTTGTGATTTACCGTTTCAATAAAAAAGTGCAAAAGCCAAAGTTCTATTACCTGAAAGAACGAAGGGCCGAATTGCAAAATGAGGATTGGAAAGAAACCCAAAAACTTTGGACAAAGTATGCAACAATAACCAATCGTAATCCTAACGACATCAAAAACAGGTTAGCCCTGTCAATGGTATATATTCAGGAAGGAAGAGTAACCGGCGAGCACATTTATTATGATGCTGCAGCACTTCATTATATTCACCAGGTACTGCAAATTGAACCTGGTAATTTTGATGCACTTATCTTACAATCTTTAATTGAATTATCGCAACACCATTTTACCGATGGATTGAATACGGCCTTGAAAGCACAAAAGATCAATCCGTATAATGCTTTTGTTTATGGATTATTGGTGGATGGCAATGTTGAAACCGGTAATTACAAAGCCGCTGTTGAAAATTCTGATAGGATGATTTCCATTCGTCCGGATATGCGTTCGTATTCTCGTATCTCCTATCTGAGGGAAATACATGGCGATTATAAAGGAGCTATTGAAGCCATGCAAATGGCCGTGAGTGCAGGTCTTCCCGGAGATGAGAGTACGGAATGGAGCCGCATTCAGTTGGCAAAGCTTTATGAAGAAACCGGAGATTTGAAAAAAGCAGAAGCTTTGTATGATCTGTCTTTATCCTTCCGTCCAAATTATGCCTATGCATTGGCTGGTTTAGGGCACCTTGCAATGTGTGCAGGCGATTATCGGAAAGCGATTGATTATTATTTAAAGGCGGATGGTTTGGTGAATGATTATTCTATAAAAGAGCAATTGGCAAAGCTTTACATCCTGGATGGCGATAAAGGAAAATCAAAAACGTATATCGATGTAATGATCGATGGTATGACAAGAGATGCCAGGCAAGGTTTGGATGATGAAAATATTGGCCATTATGCCGACCGTGAATTGGCCTATGCTTATCTGTTAGGTAACGATTATGATAAGGCCTTGCAACATGCCTTTGCTGAATACAATCGCCGTCCGGATAATATTGATGTGAATGAAACAGTGGCATGGGTGTACTATAAAAAAAATGAGGTGAAAAAGGCGTTGCCCTATATCGAAGTGGCACTCAAAACAAATTGTAAGAATCCAACATTGCTGGCACATGCAGGTTTGATCTATGCAAAAACCAACCAAAAAGAAAAAGCAAAAAAATTGCTTGCAGAGGTTTTGCAAAACAATCCCAACATTGATGTTGATTTAAAGAAAGAAGCCGGCACTGCACTTCAAACATTGTGATATATGAATTTGCAGAAGAAACATACGGTTGTTTTGATGCTGTTGCTTTTATGTTTGTCCAGGATTTGTTTTGCGCATACGATCAACTATCAACTGGAAAAAGCACCGGTGCATAATGTTATCAGCTATTATGCATTGTTGGGCATACGCCACATTGTTCCTGATGGTTTTGATCATATTTTGTTTGTAACGGGTTTGTGTTTGCTCAATACAAAATGGAAAACCATTTTATGGCAGGCAACTGCATTTACGGTTGCACATTCCATTACGCTTGCATTGAGTATGAAAAGTGTTATTATGTTGCCATCTCCAATTGTAGAACCCCTGATCGCTCTTTCGATTGTATTCGTTGCCGTCGAGAATATTATTTTAAATGAACTGAAACCCTGGCGTATTTTAATTGTCTTTCTATTTGGATTGATACATGGACTGGGCTTTGCAAGTTCGCTGAATGAAATTGGTTTGCCCCGCAACCGTTTTCTTATTTCTATTTTATCATTCAATCTTGGAGTGGAAATCGGGCAAGTGATTGTCATTCTTGTCGTATTTGGATTACTGATCCTTCCTTTCCGGAAAAGGGAAGACTACCGGAAGTTTATTGTTTATCCTGCATCGGTCATTATTGCATTAATCGCATCGTATTGGACGATTGAAAGGCTGATGTAAACGACTTTACTCATCCGTACAAATAATTTCAGTA
>JAGIAB010000003.1:0-17132 GCA_017745135.1 Flavisolibacter sp. | reverse complement strand
GTAATTGGCTCAACTTTTTGTTGTCACCTTCACAAATAACAAAACCTTGCAACCAGGGCTTTTGTCATTTAGTTCAACAAAAAAATTGAAACTGAATTATCAGGGTCATCAAAGCTAATGCGTAGTTTTTGCTATTTCTATTGTACTATGATGAATATTATGATGCTCCAATTCGTGTTTTATTTCTTCAATAACCTTAAGTTTTTCATCGAACGATAATTCATTGTCAATCACCACATGAGCTGTTAAAGCATTTTCTGTTGTACTCAGGGACCATACATGAACATGATGCACATGGTTTACATGAGGAACACTTGTAATCACTTTTTTAATGGCATCAAGTTGTATTCCTGCCGGCACTGCATCAATGCTCATTTTGAAACTATCCCGTAACAATCCCCAGGTGCTTATTAGAATGACAATCATAATGGCAAGCCCAATAGCCGGATCAAGCCAGTACAGTTTGGTGTATGAAATCACAACACCGGCGATGACTACGCCTAATGAAACAAGTGCATCGGCCAGCAGATGTAAATAAGCTGCCCTGGAGTTGAGTTCATGCTTTTGACGAAAAAACAAAAATGCTGAAACACTATTGATAACAATCCCAATCGCTGCCACCCATGCAATCACGCCGCCTTCAACAGGTTCTGGCCGGAACAAACGGGTGAATGCTTCATAGCCCAAAATACCAATTGCAACAAGAAGAACCACAGCATTAACAAGAGCTGCCAATACTGTAGTTTTCTTAAAGCCATAAGTATATACTGCATTGGATTGTTTATTGGCAATCCAGAATGCCACCAGCGACACAACAAGACTTGCCACGTCACTTAAATTGTGCCCCGCATCGGTAAGTAAGGCCATTGAACCAAAGACAAAGCCGGCAATGGCTTCTGCTATTACAAAAGCCATGTTCAAACCAATGCCTATCAAAAAAATATTTTTGTTGCTTTTTTTGATCTCTACGTTATGAGTGTGACTGTGACTATGGTTGTGCGAACCTTCCATGTTTACAGTTTGATCTTGATGCCACTATTTATAACAAAGCCCTCGGTATGTGTCCATATTTCATCAAACACCGGGTTCAAATGTGAGCCGTTTACCACATTCTTGTAATTCCCTTGCCTCTTATCTGTAAAGTTCTCGAAATTCATAAACAGGAAGAAATGCCTGAAATTTTTTTCAACCATAAAACCAAGCTCTGAAAAGTTTGAAGTAGGAGTGCCATTGGTTAGATATTGCTTACCGGTAAAATAACCTTCCAAACCTAATTAATCACTCCTTCTTTTTCATAAATCAAAGCTGTGTTCAGTTTATTTCTTGGTACTAAAGGAAGAAATTGATTGCCTGTTAAATACTTTGCCTTTGTATTCGTGAACGTATATCCTAAAAATAGCTTGAAGTGGTCTTTGAAGATAAGCCTGGCATTCGTTTCAAAACCTTCACTCCTTACCGGGCTGACAGCATTAAAAAATTTGTAATTGTTGGCGGCGTAGTTATCTAACACTACAGGATGAACAATCCATGTGTAAAAGAACATGTGGTTGAATGTAAGAGCCAGGTCGTTGCCGATGGCTGTTCTGAAGTTTACATCTGCCGTACCACCATAACTTTTCTCAGATGTGACATTGCTTAACTGATCTACATTCTGATATTGTATCGTTTCCGTTTCTTCTGTAAACAGCGTTGGTGTTTTATAACCCATGCCTGCACTAATCTTTGATGACCATTGCGAATTATACTTTATCAATAAAGAAACCCTCGGCAGCACAAATGCTTCATTATTGGTGTAAATGTTGTTTTTGTAGTTAACTGCATCTATTCTTAACCCGCTTTCTAATTTTATCTTGTCAGTAGCATCCCATGTATGTTGTCCGCATAAACGCCTGTGGTGGTTGTACCATCTCTATTGCTGCTTTCTTTTTTGTTGAACTTGTTGTAAATAAAATTGCCACCCAATACAAACGAGTGCCTGTTGCCATTGATGATGTAAGAAAGATCTGTATAGCTGTTGTAATCCACTCCTGCAAATTTGTATGCGGGAATAGTGATTGTCCGGTCAAATACGCTAAAGCTTTGTTTGGCTAAAAGCGGTTGCTGCCAGCTATTTTTTTTGTCTAACTCCAAGGTGCTGATGTTGCGAAGGGTTTTATTTTTTTCAAAGTACTGGTGCGAAACATCTGCTATGTTTTTGATTACGTAGATATCGCCGCCGCTTCTTTTTGCCGACGTCAAACTGTTGCCAATAGTTATTGTTGTTGATTCATTTGGATAGATAAAAAGTTTTGGATGTAATGTAAGTTCGTTTGATTTTGACACTTTCGTAAAATGAAGGGAATGATAATTTTTATTTCTTTTTCTTCATAACCAAGAGCTGACGTGATCAGTGTGTAAGAACCATTGGCAGGAAATGTGACAGATGTTGTTCCGGTACTGCCGGTCGAATAACCATTTTTTGTGCCTTTGAATAAAATACTTGCTGCAAGAGGAGCTTCGTTGTCCTCACTTATTACTCGGCATATAGACAGAACTGCTGTTTTACGCGTATCTTTGTAGCGGAACTTCCAAGTTGATCAGCCACCTATTGTCTTTTTCCGAGCCGCATCGGTTTGTCAAATAATAACTTTTACTTCATTCTTATTGGCAAGCCTGGAAACATTGTAAAACAAGTGTTATGATCAGTCAATTTGAAAACTTAACTAACGAAGAAATAGCACTTTTATTTAAAGCTCCTGTCTTGTTGTCTGTGCTTGCTGCTTGCTCCAATCATGAAATTAATAAAGATCAGAAGGCTGATGCCATTAAGCTGGCGCATTTAAAACCTTTTACAGCCGATCCTTCTCTCGTTTCTTTTTATGTGGAAGTAGAAAAAAATTTTGAACAGCAATTTGAATCCATCTCAAAGCAATACAGTCCTTTTGATGAGGCGAACTACGAGCAGTTGAAACAGCAGATCAAAAGCATTTATCCGATCTTAAAAAAACTCAATAGAGACTATGCTTCAAAATTGCTCAGGAGTTTTGAAAAATATGAGCGTCATGTAAAAAGGGCCGCACACAATGTGGTTGAAGATTTTATTTTTCCAGTGCCAATTCCCGGGTTAAATGCTTAGACTGTTATGTGGTTTTAAACCGGGGTTTATTTTGCTGTTGATGGTTTGATCTTTGAACAAGGCAGAAAATTATGTAAGGTTGAAAAGGCAACAAATGCCAGAAATTAAATTAAAGAGAGTATATGATAAACCTTTAAAGACGGATGGTTACCGCATTCTGGTTGACAGGTTGTGGCCCCGCGGGTTGAAAAAGGAAAATGCTATGCTGGATGAATGGATCAAAGACCTGGCGCCTACCGATCGTTTGAGAAATTGGTTCGATCATGATCCGGATTACTGGCAGGAGTTTAAGAAGAAGTATAAGGCAGAGTTAAAGCAGAATCAACTATTCGATGATTTTTTAGAAAGACTTGCTACTAAAAAGCGCATAACTCTCCTTTATGCCACCCGGTACACTCATCTTACGCATGCTATAATTTTAAAGGAGATAATGGAAGCCCACTATGCAGAGCAGGCAGAATAAAACGCAGGTTTGAATTTAATTTGATTATGGACAGCCGGATAACATTACAGGTTGATACTAGTTTTCTCGAAATCCTGGAATCCTGTTTGCAACAGGAAGCGAAAGTTCATTTGCTGATTGATGAAAACGGCCTGGTGCGGATGGAAGGTTTGATTGATGGTATTTATAAAGACGCTTCGGGGACTTATATCGAATTGAAAGAGGGAAGGAGAGTAGTTATCAGCACTATTGTTGCTGTAAATGGAATCTTCAGGCCTGAGTACGGAGAATGTTAATCATGGCTTTGCCTGTGTGTGGGATTTCTGTTCCTGTAGCTATACTTCATAATAAATTTTTTTTCGGTTATTTAAATGAATGCACCTTATTTATAATCGTACTGAGAAACGGCCATGATAGTAAAATATCTTTTGCCTTTGGGAGTTTTCCAGTAAATATCATTTCCCCTGCTGTTGCCGAATAAAGCACTGCCAATTTCAGAGAAGACGGAAACCTTGCACTGCTTATGATCTGCTAATTCTGGCATCACCACAGTATAGGTGTAATTGAGTCGTGCAACTTTATCCCGGATAATAACTCTCGAATTTAACCGAACGACTTCCCAGGGGAAATCACCGTTTTCGAGCAGTTCGGCATTTTCAACTACGTGCAGCATTGAATCTGCTTTATTTCCGTTTACAACTTTATTCTTTTTTAGATATTCAGTCAGCAGAAGATGATCTTCCTTAGCTACGATTCTTTTTTTGTTTTCTATGGTAAGCATGATAAAGACATTAAATGATGGAATAGAATTTTGAACAAAACGATTCAGGCAATTACATAGCTCCTCTTTGCGAGGAGCATGAAATGTGAAAGATTTTTAAGTAACTCATAGTCGACATTTTAGTGAAAAATAAGGGTACGGATGCTATCCCACTGCAAGTTTGTACGGATTGATTTTAAGGCAACCCTCATAAAACATATTCGGCCTCAAAACTGACATTGCCACGATGTTTATGAATATCTACCTTGGTTTTCCAATGAATGGCTTTTCTGGACAGGGACGGTAGTTCTATCAGTGGATCATGATCTTTGTTATAAAAACAAAACTGTACAGGTTTGTTGTTTCGCTTATTTCTTAATTCCAGTAAAACACTCTTTATACTCTGATCTTCATCTTTTGTATGGATGATTTTACTTTCTCCAACTTCGTGCAAACAAACACACTGCTCCTGCTTTTCATAGCTGGAGTGATCGATCAGGATCAGTTTTTTGTTTTTCCTGTCAAGGCCAATATACCTGTAGCAAAGAAATTCAGAATAATCCACGGCCAGTTTGAATTGTCTCACAAATCGGTCATATGCTTCAGCCATGCGAAGTTGTTTTCGCTTGTGTATCCTCTCCTTTATCAACGCCCTTATTCCAATTGCAGAAAATGCAACAATTAAAATTAAAATCACCAAATAGGTTAACATAGCCGGACAGTTTTTAAGTTTTTAATCATCCATACAAGTTTTGCACATCCATAATGGTAAATGTTTTTTTACCCGACGGCACTTTCCATTTTACCTGCTGGCCTTTTCGAAAACCGATCAGCGCTGTGCCTATCGGCGACATAATTGAAATCAGTCTTTGTTTGATGTTTGCTTTTTCAGGAGTAACCACTGTTAGCTCCATTACTTTATTTGCATCTTCCTCTTTGACGGTAACTTTAGAGTTAAGGCGCACAACATCATCGGGCAGTTCTTCCTTATCAACCACCTTTGCTCTTTTTAATTCGCTTTCCAGTTCTTCGGCGTCCTGCCTGTTGAATGTAATGGTTGGCAGTCCTCTTCTTATATAAAACATGATGATATCGTAATCCTGTTTTGCAAGTACCAATCTGCTGTCTGTCTTGCTGTCTGTCTTTTGCATAGCTTTTAATTTAATTGTGAATTAAGTTTATTGATCAAGGCACTACCTTTTTCGTGAAAGTAGATTTGCTCAAAGCTTTTGACCTCGTGTTCATTTACCCTTCTGAAAAACTTTGAAGGATGTATGCTTTCAATTCTTTTAAAGCCACATGCCTCCATGATCTCTTTTGTTGCTTCAATTGTTTTTAAATGAAAATTGGCAACCCGTATTCTTTTATCTGCAGGATGAAGCCCTTTATACAACGAAGGGTTTTGTGTGGCAACTCCTACAGGACATCTGCCGCTGTCGCACACCAATGCCTGGATGCAACCAAGCGCCATCATCATTCCCCTTGAGCTATAACATGCGGATGCGCCTAACGACATTGCTTTCAAAACATCAAACCCGGTGATGATCTTTCCTGCTGCTATCAGTTTTATGTGATCGCTCAAATTGAAAGCATCCAAAGCTTGTTTTGCAAATGCAAGCGCTTCATGCAAAGGCATTCCCACATGGTCTGTAAACTCAAGTGGCGCCGCTCCGGTCCCGCCTTCCGCTCCATCAATGGAAATAAAATCGGGCATAATGCCTGTATTGATGATTGCACGGCAGATCTCTGTAAATTCCTGTTTATCTCCTATACAAAGCTTAAAGCCCACCGGTTTGCCTTCACTCAGTTCTCTCAGCAATTGAAGGAACTGAATCAATCCTTCAGGTGAATCAAATTCCGAGTGCCTTGTTGGCGAATGAACAGTTGTTCCCGGAACGACCATGCGAATGGCTGCGATCTCAGGTGTATTTTTTGATCCCGGAAGAATGCCTCCATGTCCCGGCTTTGCACCCTGTGATAGCTTCAGCTCAATCATCTTTACCTGCGGACGCAAAGCATTTTTGCGAAAGGCCATAGCGCTGAATTTTCCATTGGCATCACGGCAACCAAAATATCCCGTGCCGATTTGCCAGATCAGGTCACCACCACGCAAATGATAATCACTGATTCCGCCTTCACCGGTGTTGTGTGCAAACTTTCCAATGGATGCGCCTTCATTCAATGAAACAATTGCTGTTTTACTTAATGCTCCATAACTCATGGCGCCGATATTGAAAATACTTGCATGATATGGCTGCATACACTGGTAATTACCTATCCAAACTCTCAGGTCCTGTTCTTTGATCGTTACCGGATAAATGGAATGGGCTGCCCATTCATATCCGGGTTTTGCCGGATCGGCCTGCATGCCAAAAGCCACCGTTTGTTTTTCATTTTTTGCTCTTTGATAAACAATGGAACGTTGTCTTCTGTTGAAGGGTTTCCCATCAAGATCCGATTCAAAAAAGTATTGTCTCAGTTCCGGGCGAATAAATTCAAAAAAATAACGCAGGTGACCGATCAACGGAAAGTTGCGAATAATGGCATGCCTCCTTTGAGTGATATCGATAACAGCGATTGCAAGCAAGGGTGCACTGACCAGCAAGCCCCAGTACCATGTGCTGCCAGCCGTGAATGCTTTCCTTAAAATAATCGCATTAAGAAGTATCACTGCAAATACGATCATGCCCCTTATCGAAATCCATTTCGAATCTTTCATACCGCACCGTTTTATTGTTTTAAAAAATTTGTGTCAGTTCCCCTTCATTATGGAAAGGGTTGTTGGAAGCTACCATCCCTGGGTAATGCAAACACGGAGTAAGCATGGATATGCCTGGCAATCGCTGTAAAAGCAAAATTGCTTTTTGCAGGCGCAAGCTTATTGGCGTATAAACACAAGTTTGCTAAAGAATATTTTTTCATATCCAACTCCTTACCCGGGATTTTATTAAGCAATATTTTTTAAAGGTGTGTGCATCTTTGACAGAATCGCTTCCCAGTGCTTTGCTTTTTGTTCCAGTTCCTGCGTTTCGTAAATGTGGTTGTCAGAGTTGTTATAGAATACAATTTCAACTGACGGTTTACGGTTGAACTCAAATTGCAGCACTATCTTTTCGAGGTGTTGGTCCAGGTTATGATTCTTCAGATCACCCACTCTTATTGTGCCATACATTTTTTTTACCGTGCAGCTCCTTACTTCATTCAGATCGATCATGAATGAACTGTAAAAACCATCTTCTTTTGTAACCACTAAAATCTTACGGTTAACACCATCCAATCCGAGAACACAATTGTTCAGCACTTCCTGGCTTGAAAAATTCAGGTTGTTTTCAGTTCCCAACTGACTAAAATGTTTAAGTAAGTTATTCATGGCTTCACGTTTATGTTTGTTGTGAATGCTGATCAGAAGAAGGCAAATGGCTACCACAATTCCAACTAATATAGCTGCAACAAGTATGGCTGACATGGCTGACGTTTTATTGTATTAATGAATGCTGATCAAAACATTTTTTTGCCAGGCATGATCAAATGGATCAATAGCAGGCATGGTGACATGCAGTGCACAATGCCATTGCAGACGCAACAACGCCTGTTTTTGTAAAACAGCATTTGTTATGGTAAGCAAAAGCATCATGAGCCCAGCTATAAAATCAATTTGCTTCTTCCGGTAAAGCAAAAAATTTGACTAATGATTGAAATAATCAGGTGCAAGCAATCCCAAGCCCCTAAGATTGTGTTTTAGGCTTGGGCTATATTTTCAAAGGCTTTAAAGCTGGAGAAGTAATATAATTGAGGGCAAAACGGAGTAAATTCCGGGAACGACCAGGTATAACAATCCCTCATATCGAGCACAAGATGCCCGATAGGCTTTTTTAAAGCGATATGATTGCTATAATTTGCCATTCTTACAAACTTACTAAAGAAAATATGGATAAACGAGTAAAGAGTTTAAGAATTGGTTAAACCTCATCTTTCAAACAATACCTGTTTGTCCAATAGGATTGAACAGTAAAAAAAGGGAAATCAGTCAATGCCATATTGACAATTTTATACTCATTGATTACAAGTTGTCGGCTTAAAAACCCCTTCTTTTATCTATTGCCGTGCTACTTAGTTGTTTTCCTGAAACGATGAACATTATAAGCGGACTAGTATCTGTTAAGCTGGGTTTTACCGGGGTTCTTTCTTTGAAGGAGAATACATGATTTTTATAAAGGCTGCGCAAAATCATTCTTATAAAAGAGAAGATTTCATAGTTTGCCTAAGATGCTGCTATTACAATTCATCCCTTGCAGGAACTTAAAATAAAACCCATGCAAAAAAGGATGTTTATTACATGGCCGATGGTTCTTTTGCTTCTGTGCTCTCACGCACAACAAAACAAGTTTGCGGTGATTGCTTATTACTCCGGCAACAATCTTTCACAGGTGGATAGTTTTGCAGTTGAGAAACTCACACACGTCATTTTCAGTTTTTGTCATTTAAAAGGCAACCGTCTGGATGTGGACAATGCCGGTGATTCTGCCATGATCCAAAAAATGGTTTCGTTGAAAAAGAGAAATGCAGATTTAAAAGTGCTGCTCTCATTAGGAGGCTGGGGCGGTTGTGCTACCTGCTCCGATGTGTTTTCAACTAAAAACGGCAGAAAAGAATTTGCTGTTTCAGTAAAACAGCTCTCTGATTACTTTGGTACTGATGGCATCGACCTCGATTGGGAATATCCTGTCATTGCAGGATATCCTGGTCACAAGTATCAGCCTGCCGATAAACAAAACTTTACAAGGCTGATTAAGCAGTTAAGAAAAATGCTTGGAAAAGGATCTGAACTAAGTTTTGCTGCCGGTGGTTTCAACAGCTTTATCGATAAAGCGGTGGAGTGGAAAAAAGTGATGAAGAAAGTAAATTATGTAAACCTGATGACCTATGATCTTGTAAACGGTTATTCAAAACTTACAGGACATCATACAGCATTGTATTCGACAGATAAGCAAACAGAATCAACCGACAATGCTGTCCAAAGATTGCTCGTTCTTGGTGTTCCTTCAAAGAAAATTATAATTGGCGCCGCCTTTTATGGAAGAATGTGGGAAGAAGTGCCCGATACCGCTTCAGGACTGTATCAAAACGGGAAATTTTTGACGAGCATTTCTTATAAAAATTTTGCTTCGCGTCTTTCAACAGACAGTGGTTTTGTTTATCATTGGGATGAACAGGCAATGGCTCCTTATTTATTTAATCCCGCACGGCATCTTTTTGTTACTTATGATGATAAACGTTCCATACAGGAAAAGACAAAGTATGCAATGGATAAAAACCTGGGTGGTATTATGTTCTGGCAACTGACCGGCGATGTCTATTCAGGAGGATTGCTGGATGCGATCGATGAGGCAAAGCATACGCATAGCAAATCAACTCAATAAGCAGCTTTTGATTTGATATATCTTCGTTAAGCTAAATCAATACTGTTTTATGAAGAAAATTACACTCGGTTTTACGCTTCTATTATCATTCTTTATTCTCCTTTCATACCCTGTTTTTAGCCAGAATAAATCAATTGTCAAAGGAACGGTTCAACGAATAAAAATTCACAGCAAAATGCTGGAAGGAAATTTGAGTGGCGATGATGCCGACCGGTACGTTTCGATCTATCTTCCGGCGAGTTATAAAACCAATCCCACTAAACGTTATCCTGTAGTGTATTTTCTTCATGGCTATACGGACAATGATGCAAAGTTTTATGGTTTTGAAAAGCATTGGATGGTATTGCCGCCCTTACTCGATACGGTTTTTGCAGAAGGCGCCGCAAAAGAAATGATTGTAGTAACACCCGATGCCTACACACGTTTCCAGGGAAGTATGTATTCTAATTCGATAACAACAGGCAATTGGGAAGATTTTGTTGCAAAGGAATTAGTGGCTTATATCGATGGTCATTATCGCACCATTGCCAAAAAAGAAAGCCGTGGCTTGAGCGGCCATTCAATGGGCGGTTACGGAGCCTTACGCATTGGTGAAAAAAATCCTGATGTGTTTTCAACAGTGTATTTATTAAGTCCCTGTTGTTTGAACTCAACGCCAGCTCCTGCGCAAACTGTCCCACAGAATTATTTACGTGCTGACAGCGTTAAAACGATAGAAGAATTTCAGAAAGCGGATTTTGGTACCAAGGCCCTTTTTGCTTCTGCTGCAGCCTGGTCGCCCAATCCAACACAGCCTCCGTTTTATATTGACCTGCCTGTAAAGAACGGCCAGTTGCAACCTTCGGTGTTACAGAAATGGGATGCTAACAGACCATTGAATAATCTGGATCAATACATTTTTAATATTCGAAAATTGAAAGCGTTTGGATTTGATGCAGGCAACAGGGACTTTAGTATTGCAGCAAGCATCCGAACGCTGGACAGTGTGTTAAACAATTACAACATCGAACATTTTTTCGAAATTTATGAAGGCGATCACATTAACCGCGTAGCAGAAAGAATCGAGAAGAAAATGCTGCAGTTCTTTTCTGGCCATTTATCCTTTGATGCTGTAAAAAGGAAATAGGCATTGTCTTTTGGACTCTCAGTTTCATCTTAAGCAAAGCAATACTTCTTTCCCTTTGAAATAAAATTTACCTGTTAATACAGTTGACAAGTTATGTTTGGGCGTGCCCCTCGTTTGCTTTGCACAAAGCAGACGCACACTCGGGTCGGGCTATCCGCTGCAAGTCCGGCACAAGGCCATGCACAATTGCTTCACCGGGCTTTCCGCTTCTATCCCTCACGCATGCTCCGTCGGAAAATTACTCACATAATTGAACTAACTTAATTCTATGATGAGAATAAAACTCCTGCCTGTTTTATTGAGTCTTTCATCGCTTGCAATGGCTCAGTCAAAACACGAACGTTTGCAACTGGCAAATGAAATGGAAAAATCTCTTCAAACCGAATTGTTGAACAAATGGTATCCGCAATGTGTAGATAGCTTGTTTGGCGGGTTTATTTCTACTTATACTTACGATTTCAAGCCTATTGGCGAACAGGATAAATTTATTGTTACCCAGGCACGTCATACCTGGACAACAGCAAAAGCATTTGAACGTTATCCAAGTGATACCTATTATCTCCGGTGCTCCGAAAACGGTTTTCGTTTTTTACGTGATGTAATGTGGGATAAAACCAACGGAGGTTTTTATAATTTAATTACACGGGAAGGGAAGGACAAGAGCAATCCTCAGTCACCTAAAGAAGCCTACGGAAATGCTTTTGCGATTTATGCATTGGCAGCTTATTACAAAGCGTCAAAAGATACAGGTGCATTGGCTCTTGCCAGGAAAGCTTTCTTATGGTTAGAAGAACATAGTCATGACCCAGGGTACAAAGGTTACTTTCAACATTTAGAAATGGATGGAACTCCTGTTAAAAGAACAGCGTCTATACCCCCTACTTCCGACCTTGGTTATAAAGATCAAAACTCTTCTATTCATCTTTTGGAAGCATTTACAGAATTGTACAGTGTTTGGAAAGATCCTTTGCTTCGAGAACGTTTACAGGAAATGTTATTTCTTATCCGCGACAAGATTGTTACGCCCAAAGGTTACATGATGCTTTTCTTCAAGCGGGATTGGACACCAATTTCTTTTCGCGATTCAACTAAAGAGTTTATTCTGCAGCACAAAAACTTAAATCATGTTTCTTTCGGCCATGATGTTGAAATAGCTTATTTGATGTTAGAGGCTTCACATGTTCTTGGGCTCAAAAATGATACGCGAACATTAAGTGTTGCGAAAAGATTGATCGATCATTCTTTGCAAAATGGATGGGACAATGAACTTGGCGGTTTTTATGATGAAGGCTATTATTTTAAAGACAGTTCAAAGATTACTATCATCAAAGACAGCAAAAACTGGTGGGCGCAGGCGGAGGGTTTAAATACGCTTCTTTTAATGGCAGATAAATTTCCTGATGATAAGATGCGTTACTACGATCATTTCAAAAAACAGTGGAGTTATATTCAAACTTATATCATTGATCATACCTACGGCGATTGGTATGAAGAAGGATTGGATAAAGAGCCACAACGTAAAACAGCTTTAAAAGGTCATATCTGGAAAGCAACGTATCATCAATCAAGGGCTTTGTTGAATTGTATTGAGAGGTTGAGGGGAGAGAACGCGTTGTAGTTTATTCTGTTTACTTTTTTTCTTGACAAAAAAAGTAACAAAAAAGTCAAGGACGGCGCAATCGCTCCGCGTGCCCGTCCGTGCCAGCGCACATTGCAAGAGTCGTTGTAATTTGGAGAGTCATTTCGATAATGTGGTTGTCGTGTTGTGAGCCGATACTGCAGGCGCTAGTATTGCGCTACTTAAACTATTAAGAGCACATAAGTGGAGGAGGCGCAATAAGGCGCTGGAAGGGTTTTTTAGATTGGAGATTATTTAAAGAGTCACTTTTGATTTTCAAAATTTCATCAATTACAAACTATACATGTTGAAATAAAGCTTACTTGACTACTATGCCACCCTCTTCAAATTTTAATGACTCTCCAAGCGCCTTATTTTTCGCTAAACGAAAGCATAAGGTGACCAAAAAGCCGGCAGTGAAAAATACAGCGCCTTCAAGAAACGTATAATAGCACGAAGCAGAGTCTTCGACCTTAAGCTCTTCCATCCAAATGACTTTCCCACCCGGCGATTCGTCATAGGAAAACTTCGAACTAAGAAATCTCCCGCATCCCTGCCTGACTGCGTCGGCAGGCAGGAATCGCCTTGTCCCGATAGCTATCGGGATTGGTTTCTTTTTCTTTCAAGAGAAAAGTAAAAGAAGCATCAAAACAAAATCTTCTTAAAAGCTACCGCTGCATTGTGCACCTGCACATTCCAGTTTTCCGCAGCCATTCCATCGGCTCCGTCGGAAATATATTTCAAACACAAAAAAGGAATTTGCTCTTTCATAGCAATAAAAGCAAAAGAATAAGCTTCCATATCAATCACATTATAGTCGGAAGAAAAATGAGCGGTTTCAAAATTGTCCCCGGTACCACAGATGCCTTCGGGTAATTCTTTGATCTTTATACCGTAGTTCAGCACCGGCGGAATATTTGAAAGCGGTGTCTCGTACAATTCAAAACCAAGACCTCTTACATCCATATCCCGCTGAATAAATTTGGTACAGCAAACCACCTCGCCTCTTTTAAATGTATTGCTTCCTGCCGAACCCAAATTGACAATCAACTTTGGTTTGTGATGATAAATAGCTTTAGTGAGTGCATAAGCTGCATTCACCTTGCCTATTCCAACAATGAGTTTATTGACATGATGAAATTCTTCTGCTGCTTCTGAATCGAGAGCAAATACAAACAAAGCAGAATTGTCGACTAAATCTAAATGGTCAAAAGACGTTTCATAGCTTGGTTGAATCATGGGTGCAAAGGTGTTGATTTGAGGAATAGGTTGGTGTATATTAAAACCAGCTATTCAATATTCAACACCTAACTACGCCATCACCACATCTCCATACATCTCTTCCCTCAACTCCCTCACTCTCTTATCTTCCATATATTCATCAAACGTCATCAGGCGATCAATGATGCCCTTAGGGGTTAATTCAATAATCCTGTTGGCAACCGTTTGCAAAAAGGTATGGTCATGAGAAGTCAGTAACACAATGCCGGGAAATGTCTGGCAACCTTCGTTAAAGCTTTGAATGCTTTCCAAATCCAGGTGGTTTGTCGGTTGGTCAAGAACAACGAGGTTTGGGTTTTGCAACATCATCCGGCTGATCATGCAACGTACCTTTTCACCTCCACTTAAAACATTTGTCTTCTTTTGGATGTCATCACCACTGAACAACATCTTGCCTAAAAATCCTCTTAAGAAAGGTTCATCAGCATCGGTGATATGTGGCGGAACGTATTGACGTAACCATTCAAGCAAAGTCAAACCATTTTGGAAGAACTCTGTATTTTCAACAGGCAGGTATGCTTTAGTGATTGTGGTTCCCCATTCAAACTTTCCGCTGTCGGCTTTTTCATTGCCATTGATAACCTCAAAGAAATTGGTAACAGCCAGGGGGTCTCTGCTTAAAAAAGCGATCTTTTCACCTTTGTTTACGCTGAAGGTTACCTTATCAAACAACTTACGTCCGTCAATTGACCGGGATAAATTCTCAACGTTCAGGATTTGATTTCCCACTTCGCGAAGCGGTTGAAAAATAATTCCGGGATAACGGCGGTTCGATGGTTCAATTTCTTCAATGGTTAATTTCTCCAAGGCTTTTTTACGCGAAGTAGCCTGTTTGGATTTAGAAGCGTTTGCAGAGAAACGTGCAATAAAGTCCAGTAAAGCCTGGCGTTTTTCTTCCGTCTTTTTATTCTTGTCGTTAATCTGGCGGGCCATCAATTGCGATGATTCGTACCAGAATGTGTAGTTACCGGTAAATACTTTGATCTTGCTTCGGTCCACATCGGCCACGTGTGTACAAACCGAATCCAAAAAGTGACGGTCATGCGAAACCACCAACACGATGTTCTCGTAATCCGCCAAAAAATTTTCCAGCCAGCTAATGGTTTCAATGTCCAAACCGTTGGTAGGCTCGTCCATCAGCAAAATATCAGGATTACCAAACAGTGCTTGTGCTAACAACACACGTACCTTTAAATTCGAAGGAATGTCTTTCATCAGCGACTGTTGAAACTCCTCTTTTACACCCAACTCGCTCAATAAAGTAGCCGCATCACTTTCAGCAGTGTATCCACCCATTTCTCCAAACTCAGCTTCCAGGTGACCGGCATGCATATAATCATCTTCGGTAGCCTCAGGATTCAAATAGATCGCATCCTTCTGGTGCATTACATCCCACATTTTTTTGTGGCCCATCAGTACCGTATTTAAAACCGTTTGCTCGTCAAACTCAAAGTGGTTTTGTTTCAGCACAGCCATGCGTTCGCCGGAAGTAATGTCAACGGTTCCTTTATTCGGCTCGATTTCGCCGGATAAAACTTTGAGAAAAGTAGATTTTCCTGCACCATTGGCTCCAATTACACCATAGCAATTGCCCTTGGTGAAATTGATGTTCACCTCGTCAAATAAAACTCTTTTGCCAAAAGAAAGTGTTACGTTGTTTACTGAGATCATTCCTGAAAAAATTGATCGGCAAAGGTACAATTTTAAAGCCTGATGGCGAAGACTACCTCGTTAATAAAACGCAGTATTTAGGCTGGCAAAATAGTTGCAGCTCTTGTACAATCACAAAAAGAATATGAAAAAGACACTCATTGTTTTGGCCACTATTTTTTTAACAGCCTGCGGTGGCAATGAAAACGCCGAAAATCAACCTACTGATCTCGATCGTACTAAAAATAACGACACCAGTGCTGTTCCTGCGGACAGCGTAAACACTCTTCACACGGATAGTACTGACACAACCCGGTTAAAGAAATAGTTAAGCTGCCTTAAGCTCCGGCTTCTCCACCACTTTATCAAACTTCCTCTTGCTATGCTTTTCAATTTTGTTAAGCATCCACACGGTAAATACCAGCCATAAAAAACCAATACAATAACCCGCAATTACATCGGTAGCGTAATGTACTCTCAAATAAACCCTGCTTGATCCGATGATGATAATCAAAATAATCAACAGGCCGATCAAAGTCCATTTCAACGCCGGATTCTTTACACTTTTAAAAATCATATAGATGAGAAGCCCGTAAAAGGTTACGCTCATCAGCGCATGTCCGCTGGGAAAACTCAGCCCTTTTGCCTCAAACAATAAAGGTACCGAAGGTCTTTTCCGGTCAAACAAACCCTTTAATAAAAACATCAATCCCAGGCTGCTCAGCGCTATTGCCGGTATTTTTATAGAGTGCCATTTGTGTTTTTTGATAAAAAGAAAATAAGCAATCAATGAAAGATTAGCCGGGATCAAAAACTGGTGTGTACCCAAAAACGTAAAAAACTCCATAATGTCGTTGTTGCGTTCGCTCACATGGGCTTTCAGGTAATTGAACACGGCATTATCCAGTTTGGTTTTGTTCAACACAAAAACCCGCCTGGTGATGTAAACAAAAGCAGTAAGGGCTATTACAAACAGCACAAGTACAATTGTCATCTCTACTGATAACAAAGCCAGTTGTGCCCAAAACCGTTTTACCCTTCTTGAAAATCTCCGAAGCATAGAATCCTTCTTGCAAATGGCATGCAAGCATTTACTGCACAGTTAAATTAATCATTGTGTTGGTATAATTTTTTATGTGTTAGCTATTATTTGTCTTATGTCAAAGCCTGTATTCACAACCAAATCCTCCACCATTCACCGCGTTGATTACAACGAGAAGGAAAAGGTAATGGAGATTGAATTCCGCAGTGGCAATGTGTATCGCTACTACGATGTGCCTCCGCGTATGTGGAAGATATTCCAGTTATACATCGAGTGCGAAGGTTCTGCAGGTTCTTTTTTTAATGAGTATATCAAGAATCAATTTACTTCAGAGAAGATGAGCGGAAGAGGTGAGGATTAAGGCCCCTGTCCCCCGGTGGGGTCCCGATAGCTATCGGGATAGACCGGAGAGGCTTTTGTTTGTTCGGTAGTTCTTTAAAGAAACGAGGTCAGAGGACGGAGGTATGAGGTCATAGGCGTTAGTTTATTTTAATGAGTTCTTTAAATAAAGCGTTGGTGAATTATGTAGTGATCTTTATTACTACTATCTGCTTCTGTTGTGTCACTCACTTCTGCGTTCTGTAATTCTATTCACCATTGCGCTAGTGTCATCACTGACATGAAGCTCCGGAGGAGCGAAATGTTAATAGAAGATTGTACAGATAATGTTTCTCATAG
>JAGIAB010000039.1:5051-14150 GCA_017745135.1 Flavisolibacter sp. | reverse complement strand
AAGTCTTGATGAATTAAAGGAGCTTTTTCCCATAGAAAATTTTCAGTTTGAAGGTCTCTTCGTCTTTTACAAAATTTTAATAAACAGGATGTTTTGAATGAGAAAAACAAGCAACAAAAGATGTGAAGAAAAACCTACTTCGACTTTTCTTTATCCTTTTTTACAACTGTGTGGTAATATTTACACACAGACTTCAAACCGCATTCGTTGCATTTAGGATTACGGGCCACGCAAACATACCGGCCATGAAGAATGAGCCAGTGGTGGAATTTATGAACCAGTTCCGTTGGAATGTATTTCACCAATTGCATTTCGGTTTGCAAAGGATTTTTGGCGTTTACCGTCAAACCAATTCTTGCCGAAACTCTGAACACATGCGTATCTACAGCCATATTTGGCTGCTTATCAATAACAGAAGTAATAACGTTAGCAGTTTTTCTTCCCACTCCTGGCAGTTGAACCAGTTCTTCCACCGTCATTGGAATTTCGCCCTTAAATTTTTCAACTACCAGCTTTGCCATGCCCATCAGGTGACGGGTTTTGTTCCCGGGAAAAGAAATGCTTTTAATGAGAGCGAACAAGTCATCGTAGTTGGCTTTGGATAAGGCAACAACGTTTGGATACATGGCAAACAAAGCAGGAGTGGTCATGTTTACCCGTTTATCTGTACACTGCGCCGAAAGAATAACAGCCACCAGCAATTCGTAAGCATTGCCAAATACCAACTCTGTTTCAGCTTCCGGTCTTGTTACTTTAAAATAATCGATTACGGCGTCAAATCGTTCCTGGCGGGTCATGAGGGCCGCTAAGTTAGAGAAGGAAAATAAAAAGTTGAAGGGTTGACAAGATTGGTTCTGAAATTAATACTAATCAACTCTTCAACTGGTTTTTACCAATGCTATTGGGAAGAAACTTTTTTCTCTGTTCTTGCATGTCTCAGAACGTTCAGGATCACTTCAGTTCTGGGAGAAACAGTAATTGAGTTCAGTCGTTCCATTGAAGTTTTCAGGACAGCCAGTTTTTCTCTAAGCGTCCAATCCTCCTCCAGTGCTTTTTCAATAGCAGCGGTGGCGTCGGGGGATGTCTCCTTATACAAATACAGTATAAGATCCTCTGGTGAATAGTTGTGCATATAAACCAATGTCTTTAAAAGAGTACAAAAGGTCCACTAAAATGTCGTCCGTTATTAAACGGCATTAAGGGTTTGTTATTGTACGGGCCTGCTTTTTATTTCTTTTCCAGAGGTTGGATTATAAAAAGGTCCTCATTGTCCCGCTTCATCAGGTACTTTTCCCGGGCGTATTTTTCAATAGCTGAAGCGTTGAATTGAAGGTCTTTAGAGAAGCTTCTGTTCTCGGCAATCTGCTTTTCAAAATATTGCTTGGACTGCCTGAGTTCATTCAGTTCACTTCTTCTTTCCATTTGTGTAAACACATCGTTACGGTCAAAAAACAACATCCATACTACAAAGGCTGTTGTAGCCAGCAAAAATTTATTCCTGAGAAAAGAAATGGTGCGGCCGAGGAGTTTCATTTTTGGTGTTTCTAAGAAGATGTTTGGAAATCCAGTAATCGGTCGTAAAAATAGAAACTATATGTTAGGGAGCAAGAATTGGTGAGGAAATATTTTTATTGATTTGGTGTCTGTTCCTCAGGACTTGAAAGAAGTTTTGCTCAATGCAGATTTTTATTTTTCAATGTCGATGGGAAATATTCCCGATACTTCACATGAAGGATTGGTTCAGACAGGCCTAAAATGGCATAAAGAATAAAACAAAAGCCCGAAGCAAACACTTCGGGCTTTCTATAAATTCTTACATCACTTATTTTCCGAACTTCAATTTATCAGAAGGATAGTAAGCCGATGCGCCGAGTAATTCTTCAATACGAATCAACTGGTTGTATTTAGCAATACGGTCGGTTCTGGATGCGGAACCGGTTTTAATTTGACCGCAATTCAATGCTACAGCCAAATCCGCTATTGTAGTATCTTCTGTTTCACCACTTCTATGGCTCATGATGGTATTGTAACCATTGTGTTGGGCAAGAGTAACTGCATTAATAGTTTCAGTGATGGTGCCGATTTGATTTACTTTCACCAACAAACCATTTGCAATATTCTTATCGATACCTTGTTGTAAGCGTTTTACGTTTGTTACAAACAAATCATCACCCACCAATTGCACTTTATTGCCGATAGCTTCAGTCAGTGCTTTCCAGCCTTCCCAATCATCTTCTGCCATACCATCTTCAATAGAAACGATCGGATATTGATTAGCCCAACTCGTCCAGAATTTCACCAATTCATCACTGCTCATGGTTTTGCCATCACTCTTATGGAAAACATATTTACCCTCTTTATACAATTCGCTGTTGGCAGCATCCATCGCAATAAATACTTGCGAACCTGCTTTGTAACCTGCAGCGTCAATAGCAGCCAAAACAGTTTCAATCGCTTCTTCGTTTGAACCAATGTTTGGTGCAAATCCACCTTCGTCCCCAACGTTAGTGCTGTAGCCTTTTTTCTTCAACACAGTTTTCAACGCATGGAAAATTTCAACACCCCAGCGCAAACCTTCACTGAAAGAAGAAGCGCCAACCGGCATAATCATAAATTCCTGGAAGTCGATCTTGTTATCAGCATGCGCACCTCCGTTTAAAATATTCATCATTGGAACCGGAAGTGTTTTTGCATTGGTTCCACCCACATAACGGAAGAGCGGCAATCCAGCTTCTTCAGCAGCAGCTTTGGCAACGGCCATACTTACTGCCAGCAATGCATTTGCACCCAGCTTTCCTTTGTTTTCTGTTCCATCCAGGCGAATCATTAATTCATCAATTCCTGTTTGGTCGGCAACGTCATAACCTTCCAGTTCAGGAGCAATGATATCGTTAACATTGGCAACTGCTTTTAAAACACCTTTGCCCAAATAAACTTTTTTATCATCATCACGTAATTCAACCGCTTCGTGAATACCGGTGCTGGCGCCGCTTGGCACGGCAGCACGGCCGAACGCACCGTCGTCGGTAACTACATCCACTTCAATAGTTGGATTTCCACGGCTATCTAAGATCTGTCTTGCGAAAATTTCAGCTATGTAACTCATAACTTGTTGTTTTGTTTTTTGTATTAACTGTTTAATTTACCTGAGTCGCACTATTCATATTGCAATTATCGTTGGCATTACGCAATGACTTGTTGCGAAGTGTTTCCGGTCAGCGAACGGAAGATATCTTCCAGGCTTTGGCTTTCGCTATGCAAAGAAACAATATCAAGATTGTTTTCCCTTTCCAGTTTTTTCAGTTCGGTGCGTACAATATCAGGATCATTGGTTTCGATGCTCCAGGTATAGGTATCGATCTTATTCACGGACTTAACAGCAGCTAAGCGCTTCAACCATTCCTGCTCCAGCGCTTCTTTAAACTGAACCCGTACTACACTTGAAGAAGATTGCTGTTGAAGATTGCTCAATTTATCATCCGCAACAATCTTTCCTTTGTTAATGATGATGACCCTGTCACAGATCGCTTCTACTTCCTGTAAAATATGAGAAGAAAACAGCACCAGCTTATTCTTTCCCTGTTCCTTAATTACGTTCCGGATTTCAATAATTTGGTTGGGATCCAATCCGCTTGTTGGTTCATCCAGTATCAAAACCTCGGGATCGTGTAATAAGGCAGCCGCCAATCCCACTCTTTGCTTATATCCTTTTGAAAGTTGCCCGATCCTTTTTTTGCTCTCGGGGGTTAATCCCACCTGTTCAATCACTTTGTTGATTGCTCCCTGCTTATTATCTATTTTATGGACATCTGCAATAAAGCCCAAATACTCTCTTACATACATTTCGTAATAGAGGGCATTCGATTCGGGCAGGTATCCAATTTTTCTTTTAGCGTCGAGGGGAGTTTTTTTTACATCTACTCCACTCACATCAATGTCCCCAATACTTGGTTCCAGATAGCCGGTGATCATCTTCATGGTAGTAGACTTACCTGCACCATTTGGCCCCAGGAAACCGACGATCTCGCCTTGTTGAATGGAAAAGGAAATGTCGTTCACTGCTCTCTGCTCACCGTAGATCTTTGTAAGGTTTTTTACAGTTATGGACATGGTCGCAAAGATACCCCCTGTCCCCCTAAAGGGAGACTTAGATTGAAGAAACTTTTCTTTTTTGGAGATTTTTTTAATCGACGTTTTAATTGCAAAAAAAGCTCTCCATGTCTTTTAGCATTAAGAGCTTTTGAATTTTTTAATGAATCTCGAGCAACGAGGATATGTGCGTAGCGAAGTCCCTCCACCGGAGGTCCCGATAACTATCGGGATTAGGGAGGCCCTCAGGTTTTGATTTCACCGTCGTACTCGCCTTTCAGGGAATAATACCCAAAAATGACAAGACCAACGGCAATTGGAGTAAACACAAGAATAATGATTAACCAGGGGAGCGGCTTCCCGATATCTCCGTGGGCTGTATTAATATTGGTAGCGGCACTATAGATCAATGCCGTTATTGATGCAATTCCAATAACGATCCAGAGTATGCCTAAAATTCTTTTAATCCCATTCATAAAATAATTTTAATCGGTTACGTCCTTATCCATTTTGTTCGATAAATACAAAGAACCTATGATGAAACACAAGGCAGCTACAATAATCGGGTACCAAAGTCCGGATAAAGCATTGCTACCGGGAATGGTCGTGATCAGTGTTGCGATGAAAGGAACCAGCCCTCCGAAAATTCCATTACCAATATGATACGGTAAAGACATTGAAGTGTAACGGATCTTCGTTGGGAACATTTCAACAAGGAAGGCCGCAATAGGTCCATACACCATTGTAACAAACAAAACCATCACTGCAATCAAGAAAATCATTTTCCATTTGGAAGTAGTGTCCAGAATCAGTGTCTTTTTTATTTCGTGCTCTCCTTTTGGATTGGCATGACTTACCATCTTTAATTCACTGCCATCATCAAATTTCTTAAGAGTGGTTGTATCCGATGCAGATGCAAACACAGTACTTTGTACAACATTCGAAGTTTGTTCTGTAACTGTTCTTTTTGATGTGTCGGATAAATTTAGAAGTTGCTGAAATATGGGACGATACAATAAAACACCCAGCAACATTCCCACCATCATAATATTTTTTCTTCCCCATTTATCGGACAATGCACCAAAAATTATAAAGAACGGAGTGGCAATTACCAATGCAATTAAAATAATGGAATTGGCCTGCTCGTAATCAATAAAACATTTGGTAAGTAAAAAACTTTGTGCATAGAACTGTCCTGTGTACCAGATCACGCCTTGTCCCATAGTTGCACCAAAAAGGGCCAGCAACACCATTTTAAAATTTAGTTTATTGCCAAAACTTTCTTTGATGGGATTGACAGAAGTTTTTCCTTCCGATTTGAGTTTGGCGAACAGAGGCGATTCGCTCATCTTCAAACGAATGAAGATGGATACAATTACAAGCACAATCGACAACAAGAAAGGAAATCTCCATCCATTGCCGTTCTCAAAATCCTCCACACCCATAATTCTTCGTATGGAAAGAATAACTCCAAGAGAAAGAAATAAACCCAAAGTTGCTGTGGTCTGTATCCAGCTTGTATAATAACCACGCCGGTGAGCCGGTGAATGTTCTGCCACATAAGTAGCAGCACCACCATATTCACCACCAAGCGCCAAACCCTGAACCAATCGAAGTACCAGCACAAGTATCGGAGCCAACGCACCAATGGATTCGTAAGTAGGAACCAGTCCAATTAAAAAGGTAGACGTTCCCATTAAAATCAGGGTTAATAAAAAAGTGTATTTGCGTCCAATGAGGTCACCTAATCTTCCAAATACTAAGGCGCCGAATGGACGAACAATAAATCCTGCAGCAAATGTGGCTAATGTTGAAAGCAGGGCAGCGGTTGGATTTTCAGACGGAAAAAATTTGGCAGCTATAATCGTTGACAAGCTTCCGAAAATGTAGAAATCGTACCATTCAATTAAAGTTCCTACCGATGAAGCTGTAATGATCTTCCATATCCCTTTCTCAGGAGCTGTTGGCATTGGTTCTCGTTTAGCTTTTAAAAATAATGAAGTTGAACCAATGCAAAACAAAAAACAAACTAAAATAAAAATGTCCCTCGTAACTGAGGGACATTCAATTAATCGAAATTAAAAAGCTCTCCTAAAAAACCCTTTCTTTTTTTGTGCGTATAATGCGGATTGTTTTTAAAATATGAATCACCTCCGTAAGAATCATGTTTTTGATCGCTATAACTATCCCTTCTAAATCCCTGGTCATACATCGAATTCCTTTCAATGATCTTATTCAATTCTCCCCTTTCGAACCAAACACCTCTGCACTTCGGACAACAATCAATTTCTACTCCCTTGCGATCTGCCATTATAAGTGTTTCATTACAACCGGGACATTTCATAAAAATGAATTTTAAACTTCATATTCATATAATGGATCAAACTTTGTACCCGCTTTCATTTCAAACACAGGCTTGATCAATCCATCTTTCAATCCATACACCCAACCGTGTAAATGAGGCCTTTGCTCTTTCTTCCACGCTTTTTGAATAATAGTGGTTTTGGCGAGATTCATTACCTGCTCCTGCACATTCAATTCAACCAGCCTGTCGATGCGTTGCTCATCGTTTTTTATAGCATCCAGTTCTTCACGGTGCAAACGGTACACATCTTTGATATTGCGCAACCACATATTCAAAACAGGTTTGTGGTCATGTTTCGTTGCAGCAGCTTTAATACCGCCGCAACCATAATGTCCGCATACAATTACATGTTTTACTTTCAAAACCGTTACGGAAAAATCCAAAACAGCTAAAAGATTCACGTCGGTATTTACGACAAGATTTGCCACGTTGCGATGAACAAAGATCTCACCTGGATGCGTACCGGTGATCCTGTCCGCAGGTACACGGCTGTCGCTGCAACCGATCCATAAAAATTCAGGTGTCTGTAATTGAGCAAGTTTTTCAAAATACTCCGGATTATCTGCTTTGATCGTTTCTGCCCAGGCTTTGTTCTGTAGTAATAATTTTTCGTAAGACTGCATAATGTTTCATTTATCAATTATAAAATTAAGGCTCTATCGTTTCTAATGTGGTATCGTGTTTTCTGATGATATCAGCTTTCCTGTTTTTATCCTCAAGAAGGATTTTACTGAAGCCCTGTTGCCCTGAGTTGTTTTGCTTGATTTCCACCCTGATATTCTTTAGTGGTGCATGAATAGAAAAGTCTTCGATCACCTCGACAATATCCTTATCAATAAAATCAGCACGGCTGGCATCGATCAGTACAGAAGCATTTTCAGGAATTTCTTCCAGCTTATTTTTAATGATTGGCTTATTCAGAAAAGAAACATCTTTTCGCAAGCGGATCAGGTATTTGTTGTGATCATGAACAATAAACACCGATGTTTTAAAATTGCTGCGTACAATAAAGAATAAACCAATGCCAATACCAATTAATACACCAATCAAAAGATCGGTAAGTAAGATGGCTGTAATGGTAATTACGAATGGAAGGAACTGATCCCATCCTTTTTTATAATAAGCTTTAAACAAAGCGGGTTTTGCCAATTTGTAACCAGTGTAAATTAACACGGCTGCTAATGCTGATTTCGGAACAAGGTTCAATAATCCGGGAATCAGCGCAACACACAGCAATAATAAAATACCATGATAAATCGCCGACATTTTCGATTTGGCTCCTGCATTTACATTAGCAGAAGACCGAACGATCACTGAAGTGATGGGAAGACCGCCTATCAATCCCGAAAGCATGTTACCAACACCCTGCGCTTTAAGTTCCCTTTCTTTATTTGTCACTCTTTGATAAGGATCGAGATCATCAATTGCTTCGATGCTTAACAGGGTTTCCAAACTTGCAACCAGGGCAAGCGTAACACCTGCAATCCATACCTCTTTATTCAAAAAACCATTAAAATCGGGAGTGGTAAAAAATGAAAAGAATTCATTGGCGGAGCCGGCAATCGGAATCGTGACCATGTGTTTAGGATCAATACCGGTGCCTTTACTTATAAAAAATTCATTGATAGCAATGCCCACCAATACAACGATCAATGGTGCCGGAATAATTTTGATGAATCCTTTTTTATTGGCTGTGAATTTCTCCCACACAAATTGAAAAACCAATCCAACTACGCCAATAATTACTGCAACCGGCGTAATATATTTCATTGCACTAACAAGACCGGAAAATGTGTTTTCATTATTGCTTTGTTTAAAACTTTCATCACCTGCATAACTGGCATCGTAGCCAACCAGGTGAGGAAACTGTTTTAAAATAAGGATCAATCCAATGGCAGCCAGCATTCCTTTAATCACACAATTGGGCACATAGTCACCAATCACTCCGGCCTTAATAAATCCCAACACCAATTGCAAGGCGCCGCAAATGACTACGGCCAATAAAAAAGTTTCAAACGTGGGAAGCTTTAAAATAGCAGCGGCAACAATAGCGGTTAAACCTGCTGCGGGTCCACTAACACTTAACTGCGAACCGCTTAATGAACCAATAACAATGCCTCCAATAATGCCCGCAATAATTCCGCTGAACAATGGAGCATTTGAAGCCAATGCAATGCCTAAACACAAAGGCAAGGCAACTAAAAACACAACTATAGATGATGGGAAATCACTCCCGAAACTTTTCAGGTATGAGCTGGCACGTCTCATAAATAACTTTTTAAATGAGCATTAAATATTTGTCTGATGAAATTTATTCAACAGCAAATGCAATTGTCAATAGAAGATTATAGCATGGGTAATACAGGAAATAAATGCGGCTAAATGCTGCAACAATTCATGTCATTCGTTCCCAATAGCTATTAGATAAGTTTGTGTATGGACTATGCTTCGGGAGGCGGGGAAAGTAGTTCAGGATTGTATTCGTAATATATATTGGAAGGGTAACTTTTATAAAGCCGGACAAGCGATATAAAGTTTTTTTCAATGCTGGTAGCTTCGTGTAAATATTCTGAAAGTGTATTGACACCGCTTCCACTTTTTTCTTCCGTGGTGTTGGCGAAAGGATTGGTGTTATTGCCTGTTTA
>JAGIAB010000039.1:0-5041 GCA_017745135.1 Flavisolibacter sp. | reverse complement strand
CAGCGATTGCTGTGCATCATAAACAAAAGGGATACTAACGGTAAGCCATAAAAGAGTCACTGCCATGAAAAGGCTGGATACAACCTGCCTTACAGGATATGTGCGTTGGCTTTGCTTCATTGAGTCACGAAAATAATGGCTAAAACCGAAAAAAATATGTTGCTAAGTAAAAAAAACAAGGTCAATTAACATTTCAGGAAATCGAATAGTCTCTTCGTTAACGATAAGATGCGGCGTCTTCAACAAAGTTTTTGAGTAAGAAATGTTTACTACGCCTGGATCAGCTTTATAATTCAATCACAGCAATAATACCCGTATTAAAAGACCGTCGGCTTAATAAATCAATTTTTCAATTGGGCTCCTCTTTCTATTTTCGGCGAGTTTTCTATAAACAATGTAAGTTTATCGCACAATTTCGAAAACCATGGCTTACCCTTATCAGATTACTTCATTAGAACAATACCAACAGGATTATCAAAAAAGCGTTGACCAGCCAGAGGCATTTTGGGCCGATGTAGCCGGGCATTTTCAGTGGAGAAAAAAATGGGACAAGGTTTTAGAATGGAATTTTACGGAGCCCAATGTAAAATGGTTTTTAAATGGAAAGCTCAACATCACTGAAAATTGCATTGACAGGCATTTGGAAACAATGGGAGAAAAGCCTGCCATCATCTGGGAGCCAAATGATCCTACTGATCGTGTGAGAGTCGTCACTTACAACCGACTTCACAAACGTGTTTGCCAGGTAGCGCAAATGCTTAAAAACAATGGAGTAAAAAAAGGCGACCGTGTTTGTATTTATATGGGAATGGTGCCTGAATTGGTGTATGCTGTTTTAGGCTGTGCACGAATTGGTGCCATACATAGTGTGGTGTTTGGTGGTTTTTCTGCGCAAAGCATTGCTGACCGTTTGGAAGATGCGCAGGCAGAATTCATCATCACCTGCGATGGAGCCTTTCGTGGAGAAAAAGTAATTCCTCTGAAATCGGTAATTGACGACGCATTAATTGGCAACAGAAACATCAAACGTGTTATTGTTTATACAAGAACAAGAACTCCTGTTTCCATGATCAAGGGAAGAGATGTGTGGTGGGAAGATGAAATGGAGCATGCAGAAACACAGGTGGAAAAAGAAGGCAAGGTTTCTTTCCCTGCCGAAGAAATGGATGCAGAAGACCCCTTATTCATTTTATATACTTCGGGAAGTACCGGTAAGCCAAAAGGAGTAGTGCATACCTGCGGTGGCTACATGGTTTGGACCAACTACACTTTTGTGAATACTTTTCAATATAAGCCCGGTGATATTTTCTTTTGTACCGCAGATATTGGATGGATCACCGGCCATAGCTACATCGTATATGGTCCGCTGAGTGCGGGGGCCACAGAGGTCATGTTTGAAGGGATTCCCACCTGGCCCGATGCCGGTCGCTTCTGGGATGTTGTTGACCGTCATAAAGTAAATATTTTGTACACGGCACCAACCGCCATTCGTTCTTTAATGGGATTTGGTTTGAAGCCACTGGAAGGGAAAGATCTTTCCTCACTAAAAATTTTGGGCACTGTTGGTGAACCCATCAATGAAGAAGCCTGGCATTGGTACTACGAAAATATTGGTAAAGGAAAGTGTCCGATTGTGGACACCTGGTGGCAGACAGAGAATGGCGGAATTTTAATTTCAAACTTAGCAGGAGTAACCCCTGCCAAGCCAACGTTTGCAACACTTCCGTTGCCTGGCGTACAACCCATTTTGGTTGATGAAAATGGGAATGAAGTAAAAGGCAATCCTGCTGCAGGCAATCTTTGCATCAAAGCTCCCTGGCCCTCAATCCTCAGAACCACTTATGGCGATCATGAACGCTGCAGGCAAAATTATTTTGCTACGTATCCCAACTTATATTTCACCGGCGATGGTGCCTTGCGTGATGAAAAAGGTAATTATCGCATCACCGGCCGGGTGGACGATGTATTGAATGTAAGCGGCCACCGCATTGGTACTGCTGAAGTGGAAAATGCCATCAATATGCATAGTGGCGTTGTGGAAAGTGCAGTGGTGGGTTATCCTCATCACATCAAAGGACAGGGCATTTACGCTTTTGTTATCTGTGATCATTTTCATGTGAATGAAGAAAGAATGCGACAGGACATTGTTCAAACAGTTGCCAGAATAATCGGCCCAATTGCAAAACCGGATAAAATTCAGTTTGTACCGGGATTGCCCAAAACAAGAAGCGGAAAGATCATGCGAAGAATTTTAAGAAAGATCGCTGAAGGAGAAACACACAACTTTGGCGATATTACTACTTTACTGGATCCCGGCGTAGTGGAAGAAATTGCAAAGGGTAAATTGGATTAGCAGCTGAGGGCTAATCCAATTACATTTGCCACTTTTGTCTCGCACATGCAGCAAACCAAAACCAACAAACTCCGCTTATACCTGAAATGGCTTTTATGGGTTTTTCTGTTTCAGTTGGTATTAGCCAATATTAGTGCAGCCATCTATGCTTACAAGCTGACTCATTTTTATCAAAATCCTCCCGACTGGGATGTAGCGCATCCGAAAAACGTTTTCGATAAAACATGGAAGCTTTTCAAAGGCCCTTCATTTGGAAAAAATACAAATGAAACGCCTCCGGATTTTCCTTATCAACAACTATTTCTTAAACGATCGGATGGATTAAGGATAGATGCCTGGTACAGCCCGGTAGCAAATTCAAAAGGTACCGTCTGTTTGTTCCATGGACTTACTTCGAACAAAGCCTACTACCTGAAAGAAGCAAGTGTTTTTAGAAACTATGGCTTTACTGTTTTACTGCTCGACTTTTATGGTCATGGCAGAAGTGATGGAATGACAACAACTATAGGTTACGATGAAGCAGAAGAAGTAAAACTGGCCTATGAGTATGTAAAAGCAAATGGCGAAAAAAACATTTACCTCTTCGGAGGGTCAATGGGTGCTGTTGCAATAGCACGGGCTGTTGACGTCTATAAATTAACTCCTTCAGGAATTATATTGGAAATGCCTTTCGATGGTTTGGTGGATCACTTGAAAGCAAGAGGAAGAAGCTTTGGTTTTCCGGAAAATTTATTTGCTATACCGGTAAGTTGTTGGATGAGTTTGGAATCTTCTTTCCCCGTCTTCAAACACAACACAAGCAACTATGCCAAAAACATTCATTGTCCCGTTTTATTAGAATGGGGAACCGCTGATCATCTGGTTAGTGAAAAAGAAGCAGAAGAAATTTTTGACGCCATTGCTTCGAAAAAGAAAAAACTTGTTGTTTATGAAAATGGCATACACTCATCTTTCTTTTCGCAGGACCCTGTACAATGGGAAAAAGAAATGCAGGATTTTTTAGGCCTGCATTAAATATGAAAGTTTATTTACAGAAAGTATTACTTGCGAATAGTTACCGGCGTTCCAACCGGAACATAGCTGTACAGATCTTCAACATCCTCGTTCTTTAGCGAGATGCATCCGTTGGTCCAGTTCTTATAACGGTCGATCACAAAATCTTCATTTGGCCAGGTACCATGAATACCTACACCACCACCTGGAGATGCATTGGCTGGAATTTCACCTCTTCTTTTTCGCTCATTGAATTTTGCGATGCTTTCTTTTGTTGGATAATCCAACCCCATGTACCGATCCCATTTTTCATGAACCCGTTTGTTGGAGATTTTGAAATTGCCTTCAGGTGTGTTGCGATCGCCTTCCATTTTTTTATCTTCAAGACTATTGTTTCCAAATACAACAGGATAGGTGGCAAACCATCCAAGCTTATCATACACATACAACTCATAACTGGATTTATCAATCACAATTCTTAGAGGAGCCACAGGCATTGTCTTGAACGAAGTTCGTTTGGTTGCACCTGTTTTAACAACTTTAGTAGCTGACGCATCGATTAAGTTGTGAGTGTTTAACATCATGCTGCTGCCAGCTAAAAGACAGGATAGGATCACGGTGGTTTTCATACACAACAAGGTTTAGCGGTTATTGGATGTAACGACAGGAAAAACATTTTATTTTTTCCTGTGAATATCTTTTAACGAGCTTTTGTAAAAAAACAAAATCCCGTTGTAACGCACAACGGAATTTCACTGAAAAAATATATAGGTAGATTACCAGTGGCTAAGGCGAATTCCTACGTTATATGGAGTTTGGTCCAATCCTTTTTCCCACATATTGTTCATGGCATAGGAACCATAGAGTCTTACCGGTCCAAGATTTAATTCACCAATGTAAGAGAGTTTCCATTTTTCAAGATCAAAATCATCATGAAGCTTGGTCTTGTTACCGTTGTTTTTAATTTTTTGACGGGCAGAATACAACATTCCTGCACTTACACCAGCACTGAAACCAAAACCTTTTTCGCGACCAGGAGTAAGATTAAAATTGACCATGAAGGGAACCGTAATATAATCGGCAGCGAATTTATTCTTGTCAACATCTTTCAGGCTTACGTCAAGACTAATCTTAGTTGGATTTTTGGCGAACCGTACTGTTTCATTTTCGAACCTGTAGTTATTGAGTTCAAGTCCTAAACCATATTTAAGGTTAACGACATGTTTGATCACATTCAGTTTCTGCATGAACATCCAAATATTTACGTTAACAGATTTCCCTGTTTTCAAATCGAGCTGATCTTTTCCAATGCTGTTGTCTAAAAATCCGGATGCTATTGCTGCAGGATAGTTGGTCTCATCTTTTACATTAGAAAAACCCAGATCAACGATCCACCAATTGGTGCTGATGTTGGAAGATTTTCTTTTTTTATGATTGGAGATGGTAATGTTCCTGTCCTTTTTTTCTCCATCATCACGTTTACCGTCTTTGATGATGATCATTCCACCGACACGGATCGTGTCTGCTTTTTCTTTTTTCGTAGAGTCTTGTGCCAGGCAGGTCATAGCTCCGCCGAATGCAATCAATGCAAGTAGTATTCTTTTCATACGTAGTGATTTTTTTGAGATAATTATTTAAGATTTATGGCAACCGCGCCAATGAGCAGCTCTCCATCATTTGTAGGATCGATGCCGG
>JAGIAB010000399.1 GCA_017745135.1 Flavisolibacter sp. | reverse complement strand
CCCCTTTGGGGATGGGGGCATTATGAAGATTTTAGTTTTCGATAATTACGATTCATTCACGTACAATCTTGTTCATCTTGTACAAAAGATTGTAAAGGGTAAATTGGATGTCTATCGCAACGACCAGATTTCTTTGGAAAAAGTAAAGGAGTATGATAAGATCATTCTATCCCCAGGTCCCGGTATTCCAAAAGAAGCAGGATTGTTGTTGCCCTTGATTCAAGAGTATGCTTCTTCAAAGTCAATATTGGGAGTTTGTTTGGGGCACCAGGCAATAGGTGAAGCCTTTGGCGGAAGTTTGATCAATTTGTCAACAGTGTATCATGGCGTCAGTACGCCGGTGCGGCTTGTGAAACGGCAAAAGGCAAACGGCAAAGAGAATACTTCTCATGATTTGTTTGCCGATCTTCCGGAAGAAATTGAGGTGGGTCGATATCATAGCTGGATTGTTAGCGAAGAAAATTTTCCAAAGGACCTGGAAATAACAGCAAGAGATGAAAATGGATACATCATGGCCTTGCAGCATACGACTTACGATGTTCAAGGTGTACAGTTCCATCCGGAAAGTGTACTAACGCCAGATGGAGAAACGATACTCCGGAACTGGTTGAAGGTCTGAACTGGGATAGATTAGAATAATGGGATTTTTGAGATCAATCAAACCATATGTCAGATTTTAAATTTGGAAACATTACAGAAAAAATTATCGGCGCTGCATTCAGGGTGCATAACACTTTGGGTTGTGGTTTCCAGGAGGTGATTTATCAAAGAGCACTCGAATTAGAGTTTAAATTGATTTCCCTTGACTACTTGCGTGAGTTTGAAATGCCCATTTTTTATTTAGATCAACAGATTGGCACCAGAAGAGTTGACTTTTTTGTTGAAAGCAAAATCAGTGTAGAGTTAAAAGCCTTAACCAAATTAGAAGATGTTCATTTGGCTCAGGCCATAAATTATTTGGAAGCGTATAATCTCGAAATAGGATTATTAATCAATTTTGGAAGTAAACGATTAGAATTTCACCGCTTTACTAATAAAAAATATAATCCGGCTCTCTTTCATCATCCCAATCCATCCCTAAAATCCTAAACATCCCAGTTCTGACAATGAAAAAAATATTACAACATTTATTCGAACACAAAACGCTTTCGCAGCAGCAGGCAAAGGAAGTAATGCTGAACATTGCAAAAGGTGTTTACAACGATACAGAGATCACCGCCTTCATCACCGTGTTTTTGATGAGAAGTATAACTATTGAAGAATTGCAGGGATTTCGTGATGGGCTGCTGGAATTAGCTGTGCCTGTAGATTTAAACGGTTATGATGTGATTGACATTGTAGGTACAGGTGGTGATGGAAAGAATACATTCAATATTTCAACACTGGCCTGTTTTATTGTTGCGGGTGCAGGAAAAAAAGTGGCTAAGCACGGAAACTATGGAGCAACGTCGGTAAGTGGTGCTTCTAACGTGATGGAATTCCTGGGATACAAATTCAAAAATCATAGCGATCAACTTAAAAAAGAGATTGAGGAAACGAATTTTTGTTTTTTACATGCGCCGCTGTTTCACCCGGCATTAAAAGCTGTGGCACAAATAAGAAAGAATATTGGGTTCCGGACTTTTTTCAATATGCTTGGACCTATGGTGAATCCGGCCAATCCGCAATATCAATTGGTAGGAGTTTACAATTTAGAGATGGCCCGCATTTACAATTATCTTCTTCAGCAAGCAGGAAACCCTTTTACCATTATTCATGGTTTGGATGGTTATGATGAAATTTCTTTGACGAACGATACAAAAGTGATCACACAAAAAGGTGAAAAGGTTTTATCTGCAGAAGAGTTGGGCAAAAGAACGGTTTCAGCCTCCGATATTGCAGGCGGTATTTCCGTTGAGGATGCTGCCAATACTTTCTTGCAAATTTTAAAAGGTAAAGGAACCTGGGCTCAAAATGCAGTGGTTCTTGCCAATGCGGCAATGGCTTTGCAATGTACAGGTGGTTATAACGATTATGACGAAGCGTACAATGCGGCAGTAGAAAGTTTGGAGGGAGGGAAAGCGTATCAAAAACTTCAAAAATTAATTTCATTGCAGTAATGAACATTCTTGAAAAAATAGTAGAGCATAAACGAAAGGAAGTTGAACAAAGAAAGAAAGAAGTCGATGTAAAAACGTTGGAGAAAGAACACTTTTTTACAAGACAAACGTATTCGCTGAAAAACTTTATAGGCGATCCAACAAAAACGGGCATCATTGCTGAATACAAAAGAAAATCGCCCTCGAAAGGAATTATCAATGATCGCGACAGTGTGGAATCAGTAACCAGGATGTATGCTGCTTATGGAGCTTCCGGTATTTCAGTATTGACCGATTACAATTTCTTTGGCGGTTCGCTCGACGATCTAATCGCCGCAAGAGATAATAATGTGCCCTTGCTTCGTAAAGAATTCATGATCGACGAGTATCAGATTGTGGAAGCAAAAGCTTTTGGCGCAGATGTTATTTTGTTGATAGCGGCTTGCTTATCACCAAAAGAAGTGAAAGACCTGGCAACAGCAGCAAGAAAATTAGGATTGGAAGTTTTGCTGGAGCTGCATGATGAGTCAGAGCTTGATCATATTTGCAATGAAGTAGATTTGGTTGGAGTGAACAATCGTAATCTGAAAAATTTTGAAGTTGATCTTGAGCACTCTGTTCGCATGGCTGAAAAGATTGGAAACAGTTTTATCAAAATTGCTGAAAGCGGGATTAACGACGTAAACAATATCCGTTACCTGAAACAGCACGGCTTCACCGGGTTTTTGATTGGTGAGTATTTTATGAAACAGAACGATCCTGGTAAAGCATTTAAAGAGTTTACTTATTCGTTATAAACATGAAGATCAAAGTTTGCGGCATGACCAGTGTTGACCAGATGCACCAGTTAGGTGAAATGGGCGTGGAGTTCGCAGGCATGATCTTCTATGAAAAAAGTCCGAGGTGTGTTTTCAAGTTTGGCCTCACCGGTGCTGATATTAAAAAGGCAAAACTAAAGCCGTACAAAGTGGGTGTTTTTGTAAATGCCTCTAAAGATGAGATCATTAAGCAAATAGATGATTTTGGATTGGATATGGTTCAATTGCACGGACACGAAACGCCTTATGAATGTAAGCAGATTGCTGACTATGTTCATGTGGTTAAAGCCTTTCGCTTTGGTGAAAACGATCATGTGCAATGGATGATCAGGGATTTTTACGACAGTGCGGATATGTTTTTATTTGATACGGGAACAACCACTCCAAAGAGCGGCGAAGAAGTACAATACGGCGGAACAGGAAGAAAATTTGACTGGAGCCGTTTGCAGGGACTGAATATTGGAAAAGCATTTTTTCTAAGTGGAGGAATTGAACCGGAA
>JAGIAB010000398.1:3159-3400 GCA_017745135.1 Flavisolibacter sp. | reverse complement strand
GCGTAAAGGATACTCATCTCACCATAGGCGTTGGTTGCTAATTGGTAAGTGAGATAAGGTGTCAGCAAATAATTCAGAAACCGTGCTGCAATAGAACTGGCTCCGTACCACAAAGTCTGTCCTGCTAATTTTTTAATGCCGCTCAATGGATATGGGTTTTAGAATGACATGAATTTGATCCCCGATAGTTATCGGGAGAGTTACACGAATTAAACAAAGATGAAAAGAATTCACAAATAAT
>JAGIAB010000398.1:0-3149 GCA_017745135.1 Flavisolibacter sp. | reverse complement strand
AATAATTGCTGGTTATGGCCTGAACCGGGGATTGTTCAGGAAGGTGGAATCAGAAAGTGTTCTCAAAAAATCAATGAGGTTATTTTCTTCTGTTGGTGTTAATGAAATACCATTGGTAAGTAACGGATCTAAAGTTGGCCCCTGGTTTACTCCGGTTTCATAAAATTTCAAAACATTTCTCGGAAAGTTTATTCTTCCATCATGAAAATAATAAGAAGTAAACTCCAGGTTGCGCAAGCTGGGAACTCTGAATTTTAAGGAATCAGCCGGATTTCCGGTAACTCGCATTCTGCCAAAATCATTTAAGGAAGGATCAATCTCCAATCCAATATTTCTGAAACTAAAGCCGGTAAATAAAATTCCCGAGTGACAGGTGGCGCATTTGTTTTGAAAAACGGCATACCCGTTTTGTTCCTGCGCAGTAAAACTGGCTTGTCCCTTTGTTACTTTATCATACTTGCTGTCAGCGGAAACGAGGTTCACTACAAATTGGTCAAGTGCTTTAAACATTCTTTCTTTTGTGATGGTTTCGTCACCAAATGCCGCACGAAACATGGTTTTGTAATCCGCATCCTGTTGTAATTTGTTAAGCACATTGCTTACAGTTTCGCCCAATTCTTTTGGATTGGTAATATGGTCTTCATAAACCTTCCATAAAGAATTAGCACTGCCATCCTGGTTGAAGTAAGGATACCATGCCAGGTTAAAAAGTCCCGGGGCATTACGAAGCGTATGATTGCCATTAACACCATGGCTTCTATCGTGCTCAAAAGTGGTAAATGCTGCCAGGGGTTGGTGGCAGGAACCGCAGTAAACATTGCCTGTGCTGGAAAGCCTTCCATCAAAGAATAATTTTTTACCCAGTTGAAATCCTTCTTCAGTTAAAGGGTTGCCTGAAAAATTGTAAGTAGGATCTGGAAACCCTGGTGGGATTACAAATGGAATAGGAGTGCCTTTGCTAAATGGGCGGTGCTTTTTGCAACTGTCTAAAAGAAATGAGCCTCCAATTATCGAGGCAGAAAGTACAGATATAATGAACCAGCGTTTCAAGCAAAAGGAATTGGGTTTAAAGCTATAGAATAGAAGGGAGGATTTGTGTTAAAAGCCTTTAGGCAGAAGTTTTTCTGTTTTCGGTTCTAAAGAGATTTTTTATTTACTCATTAGAAAAGGTAAAATAAGGTCTGTAATTATGAATGGCTTGCGGATCATATCTACGTGGTCAGCCTGTGGAATAATTGCCAATTGTGATTGTTTTATTTGTTTGTAATCTGAAACAAATGAAGTTACTGGAAAATAAAAATCACGATCACCTCCTATTATAAGAACAGGACACTGAATTTGATTTGGTTGCGCAGGTGCAATAAAGTTTCCGGAAAACCAGGCTTTCTTAAACCGGTTTATCATTTCGCCAAAGCGTTCAGGTTGAGGCATAAGTTTTTGGCGGTTTGCAATAAAAGAAGGATCTCTTTTTTTTAAAGTATGTATGTTTAAATTTTGAAGTTCTTTCACAGCTTCTGGCCGGTAATGGTAGGAATCCAACGCACCAGCTAGCGTAACTAATTTTTTAATGGACTTGGGATAGTTAGCAGCCAGGTAATAACCGGTAATGGCGCCTGCGCTGAATCCAATTACCAAAGCGCTATCGGCTGCTTCTTGTTTAAGGATAGTCATAACATCCTCGGCAAGCAACTTGTAGCTAAAATCTTCCTTTCCGATCTCAGATTTGCCATGCCCTCTCAAAGCAATAGCAATTACTTTAAAATTTTGCTCTAACTCAGGTATAAAAGAGCTGTATTCGTCAATGTATCCATATACGCTTCCATGCAACAATACCACTGGTATCCCTTTGCCATAGGTTTCATAATAAATTTTAGTGCCTCCAACATCGGCATACTTGCCTGCCTGCTTATTAGATCCGTATGGAATCTGAGGTTGGGCAACTATGGACAAAACAATAAACCCAAAAAGAAAATACAATTTCATACCTCGATAAGTTTAGACAAAAAAACAATTTTTTTAATGTATCTAAAAGTATGAAAGGCGTTCCCGCTAAAAATCTTTAGGCCGTAACTTTTTTCTTCCTTCTTTGACCTGGGACGAACGTTTCTTTGATTCCAGTCTTTTTTCTTTGGATTGTTTGGAAGGCCTGGTAGCAATGCGTGGTTTTTTCTTTTTTAAGGAAGAAGCAATTAACTCATTTACTTTTTTGATAGCATCTTCTCTGTTTTCCAATTGTGTTCGGAAGGTTTGTGATTTTACCACCAAACTGCCTTCTGAATTAATTCGATTGGAAAGTTTTTCCGAAACAATTTGTTTTTGTTCCTCTGAAAGAATTTGCGATGCGGAAATATTAAAATAGGCAATAACGGCAGTTTCAACCTTGTTCACATTTTGCCCGCCTTTGCCTCCGCTTCGCGTGGTTTGTAGTTGTATTTCGGAAGAAACATCAATCATAAGTACGAGGTACGAAGTTAGAAGTACGAGGTACGAAATAAAAATGAATCGCTGAATTCCGCTTCGTACTTCTAACTTCGTACTTATGAAAGTTGTTATTCAAAGAGTAAGCAAGGCTAATGTAAAAGTGGAGGAAAAAATTTCCGGAGAAATTGGGGAAGGTCTTTTGGTTTTATTGGGAATTGAGGATGCAGACACGGAGGAAGACATTCAATGGTTGAGTAACAAAATTGTGAACCTGCGGATCTTTAATGATGAAAACGGGGTAATGAACAGATCAGTGCTTGAAATGAACGGGAGTATTTTGCTGGTTAGTCAGTTTACCCTGCATGCTTCTACCAAAAAGGGCAATCGTCCAAGTTATATCAAAGCCAGCAAACCTGATTTTGCTGTGCCGATGTATGAAAAAATGATCGCCCAACTGGAAACTGATCTTGGTAAAAAAATTCAAACCGGCATTTTTGGTGCAGATATGAAGGTGGAATTATTAAATGATGGCCCGGTAACCATTATTATTGATTCAAAAAATAAAGAGTAGGGACATGCCACCGGCATGTCCTGGTAAATGAGGAAATGTTCAATGCTCAATGAGCAATGTTCAATTCTCAAGTAAAAAAGATTGAATGGAGTAGTGAATGTTGCACAATGGAGAATAGGATTACAGAATGTACAAGAGTGCGACGCAAGAGAAGATC
>JAGIAB010000397.1 GCA_017745135.1 Flavisolibacter sp. | reverse complement strand
AAGCAAATCATGAGCCTTGCCGAGAAAAGCAATGTGATGATTCAAATGGAGCTGCTGAACAGTAAGGTGGATCATAAAGATTATATGTGTGATAAAACATCCTGGGGAGTAGAACTATGCAAACGGATTGCTTCCCCTAACTTCAAATTGCTCTATGACATTTATCACATGCAAATTGATGAGGGAGATGTGATCAGAACCATACAGGACAATCACCAATATTTTGGTCATTATCATACCGGGGGTGTTCCGGGCCGACATATCATAGACGAATCGCAGGAATTATTCTACCCTGCTATTATGAAAGCCATTTTAGCCACAGGGTTCAAAGACTATGTTGCGCAGGAATTTGTTCCGGTAAAAACTGAAAAAGATGACAGGATTGCCGAATTGAAAAAGGCCGTGTCGATTTGTGATGTATAAGATCGTGAATGGTCTCCCGATAGCTATCGGGAGTGAATCGTAAATTGGAGATGCATTTTGTTACAGGTAAAAGTTAGATTCTGCTGAAGCATTTTGAAAACGTAAATACAAATACTTTTTCTAATAAACTGTTATTGTGAACGTCAATCCAAATACTCTAATAAAACACAAATCACTTTAGAGTATAAAAATCTGAAAGTCTTTCGAATTCATCCTGCCAAAAGCGGGAACAATTCACGATTGGACTGAGATTCACATGACGCAATAACCTCCTATGGCAGAAAATACATTCGATGCAATTGTAGTAGGCTCCGGCATCAGCGGTGGCTGGGCAGCAAAAGAACTCACCGAAAAAGGACTGACTGTGTTGCTCCTGGAACGCGGCGAAAATATTGAACACATTAAAGACTACGCCAAAGCCAATAGAGAAATCTGGGAGCTCCCCCATCGTGGCGACAGAACGCAGCAAATGATTAAGGATTATCCTGTTTTAAAAAGAGATTACCCGCTCAATGAACGCAACCTGCATTATTGGGTAAACGAAAAAGAATGCCCTTACACCGAAGTCAAACGTTTTGACTGGTACCGCGGCTATCATGTTGGCGGACGCTCACTGATGTGGGGACGTCAGAGCTACCGATGGAGCGATTTTGATTTTGAAGCCAATGCTAAGGAAGGAATCGCCATCGACTGGCCCATCAGGTACAAAGACATTGCACCATGGTATCATTATGTCGAAGGCTTTGCAGGAATTAGCGGATCTAAAGACGGCTTACCACAATTGCCTGATGGAAACTTTTTGCCCCCGATGGAATTGAACTGTGTAGAAAAAGATGTGGCAGCACGGATCAAACAACAATACGGTGGAAAACGTTTGCTGACCATTGGAAGAGTTGCCAACATCACACAACCAAGGCCTGAGCAAAACCGTGCCTGTCATTACCGGGATAAATGTTGGTTGGGCTGTCCTTTTGGTGGCTACTTCAGTACACAATCAGCAACATTGCCTGCTGCCATGAAAACCGGAAGGCTTACGCTTCGTCCCTTTTCCATTGTAAAGGAAATTATTTACGATAAGGACTCAAAGCAGGCAAAAGGCGTACGCGTCATCGATGCAGAAAACAATAATACCTACGACTACTTTTCCAAAATCGTTTTTCTGAATGCCTCTACTTTAAACTCTACATGGATACTGATGAACTCTGCAACAGATATCTGGCCTGGAGGTTTAGGCAGCAGCAGCGGAGAGTTGGGTCATAATTTAATGGACCATCATTTTCGTGCAGGCGCCAGTGGCAAGGCAGAAGGTTATGATGACAAATATGTGTATGGCAAAAGACCCAATGGAATTTACGTTCCCCGCTACCAAAATCTTTTTGGCGATAAAAGAGAGTACACAAGAGGCTTTGGTTACCAGGGCGGCGCAAGCCGGCAGGGATGGTCACGCGAAATTGCAGAAATGTCGATTGGCGCCGATTTTAAAGAAGCGCTTTGCGAACCCGGCGAATGGACAATGGGGCTTAATGGATTTGGAGAAACACTTCCTTATCATGAAAACAAAATCACTTTGGATAAAACCAAAAAAGATAAATGGGGTTTGAATGTATTGGCTGTTGATTGCGAGATTAAAGACAATGAAAAAAAGATGCGGCAGGACATGATGAATGATGCGGCTGAAATGCTTACCACAGCAGGAATAAAAGAAGTAAAAACATACGACAACGGTTATTATCCAGGCATGGGCATCCACGAAATGGGTACAGCACGTATGGGCCGCGATCCTAAAACATCCGTATTAAATGAATGGAACCAGGTGTGGGATTGCAAAAATGTTTTTGTCACCGATGGAAGTTGTATGACCTCTGCAGCCTGCGTTAACCCTTCGCTCACGTACATGGCATTAACAGCAAGAGCATGTGATTATGCAGTGAAGGAGTTGAAGAGAATGAATATTTAAACGCTTACACGAATTCCAAACAAATTACACGAATTATGAGTGCAATCATTTTGAAAGATGAATCTTATAAAATCATTGGAATTTGTATGGATGTTCATAGAGAATTAGGCATGGGATTCAAAGAAGCAGTATACAAAGAGGCACTTGAAATTGAATTTAATAACCAACATATACCTTACGAAAGAGAAAAATTTTTTGCAATTGAATATAAAGGACAAATCTTAAGGCGAAGATATCCGGCAGACTTCATAGTATTCAACGAACTGATACTTGAAGTAAAGGCAACTGCTTTTATTGTTGAATCTTTTGTAGCACAAACAATAAATTATCTAAAAGCCTCAGGATTGAAGTTGGGCATCATCGCCAATTTTGGCCAAAAATCATTTGTCCATAAAAGAGTGGTTTTTTAATTCGTGTAATTCGAATAAAATTCGTGTAATGCAAATGGAATCGCTAAAAAATAAAGCAAATCAAACTTCTCGCAGAGATTTTATAAAAAATTCAGCTCTTGCAACAGCAGGTTTCTTTATTGTTCCAAGATATGTCTTAGGCGGTAAAGGCTATATCGCACCAAGCGACCGTTTAATTGTTGCAGGAATTGGCGTTGGTGGCAAAGGTGAAAGTGACCTTGCCAGCTTTTTCAAAAGCGGTAAAGCCGATATCGCTTTCTTATGTGATGTGGATGACAGAAGGGCCGCTAACTCAGTCAAAGCATTTCCAAAAGCAAAATATTATAAAGACTGGCGACAGCTCCTCGACAAAGAATCAAAAAACTTCGATGCCGTTTCTGTTTCCACTCCCGATCATAACCACGCGGTGCAAACGCTGGCAGCAATGCAATTAGGAAAACATGTGTATGTTCAAAAACCACTTACACACGATATTTATGAAGCAAGGGTTTTAACACAGGCAGCGCAGAAGTACAAAGTGGTTACTCAAATGGGCAACCAGGGAGCATCAGGCGATGGCGTTCGCCAAATGATGGAGTGGTATGATGACGGAGTGATTGGAAGCGTACATAC
>JAGIAB010000396.1 GCA_017745135.1 Flavisolibacter sp. | reverse complement strand
AGGCTTGCCCTGTGGTATGGTTCCAAAATCATGAACGTCGTGTTTTACTAAGAGGGGGTCAGCAATAGTTTGCTGATCGGTTTTCTGTACGGTGGTAACGCCTTGTGCTTTTAATGTGTTAAACACAAGGAAAGCAAGGGCTGCAAAAAATATTCTTTTCATCAGAATTCTTTGATTTCAAAAATAAGTCAAACTCCCCGTAAACCATAGCCTAAACAACAATTTGTGTTTTTTTAACGATAGAGTTTAGAGCCTATTTTTGCCTCATGGAAAACTCATTTGAAACCACGAGGTCTCTTGAAAATCTTTCGTTTGAGAGATTCAGGGAAGAAGTACTTGCTGATTACCGTTGGGCTTGCATTAGTAGGGAGGCCAGCCTGCTTGGGCGAAAAGAGGTGCTTACGGGCAAGGCCAAGTTTGGCATTTTTGGCGATGGTAAAGAAGTAGCGCAGGTAGCAATGGCGAAGTTTTTCCAGCCCGGCGATTTTCGTTCCGGTTATTACCGTGACCAAACTTTTGGTTTTGCAACAGGACTGGCTACGGTTCAACAGTTTTTTGCCCAGTTATATGCTGAGCCCCGTGCCGAAAAAGAACCTTTCAGCGCAGGACGCCAGATGAATTCACATTTTGCAACGCCTATAATTGATGGTGAGGGTAACTGGCTGCCGCTGGCACATTCAAAAAATATTATTGCAGATATAGCTCCCACCGCGGGGCAAATGCCCCGTGCCTTGGGATTGGCGCTTGCATCGAAAAAGTTTAGGGAGGTGAAGGAATTGCAGGAGTTTTCCCACCTTTCGAATAACGGAAATGAAGTTTGTTTTTGTACCATAGGTGATTCATCCACATCAGAGGGGCAGTTTTGGGAAACCATTAATGCTGCCGGCGTTTTGCAGGTGCCACTGGTTGTTTTTGTTTGGGATGACGGTTATGGAATTTCCGTTCCCAAAAAATACCAGACAACTAAAGGTTCCATTTCAGAAGCATTGAGTGGATTTCAAAAACAGGACGGTACGAACGGAATTAATATTTACCGTGTAAAAGGCTGGGATTATGCCGGCATGTGCGAAGTGTTCGAGGAAGGAATCCGTTTGGCCAGAGAAACGCATACACCCACTTTGTTTCATGTTGAAGAATTAACGCAGCCGCAGGGACATTCCACTTCGGGAAGCCATGAACGGTACAAACCCGCTGAGCGATTGGATTGGGAAAGAGAATGGGATGCCAATAAAAAAATGAGGGAATGGGTTCTTGCCAATATGCTTGCCGATGAAGACGAAATTGACCATATTGAAAGGGAAGCAAAGGAATATGTTCGTAAAGCAAAGCAGGATGCCTGGGAAGATTTTTTATCGCCGATTAAGCAGCAGGTAAATAAAGCGGTCGAGTTAATTCATGATGTGGCTTCAAAAATTCCGGATCGTTCCAATGAATTGAATCGACTTGCTAAAGAAATTTCCTCCATTCGTGAACCTTTACGTCGCGATGTGATGCGTATTTTAAATGCAGCGATTGATCTTGCCGGTAACAATGACGCGGCTTATTGGCTTAAGGATTATTACAGCGACCTAAAAAAAGAAAACAAGGCCTTATTCAATACGCACCTTTATAACGAAGGGCCCGCATCTGCATTAAACGTTCAGGAAGTAAAAGTTACTTACGATGGTGATGCATTAACGGTAAATGGCTTCGAAGTATTGAACCGGTATTTCGACCAGCTTTTTGCGAATAACCCAAAAGTATTGGCCTTTGGAGAAGACCTTGGTTTTATTGGTGATGTGAACCAGGGCTTTGCCGGTCTGCAGGCAAAACATGGTGAAGGAAGGATCTTCGATACAGGCATTCGCGAAATGACGATCATGGGTCAGGGTATTGGCATGGCTATGCGTGGCCTTCGCCCGATTGCAGAAATCCAGTACATCGACTATTTATTATACGGCTTGGAACCATTGAGCGATGATGCAGCAACACTTCATTACCGCACAGCAGGACAACAAAGTGCTCCCATTATTGTTCGAACAAGGGGCCATCGTTTGGAAGGCATCTGGCATAGCGGTTCACCAATGGGAATGATACTCGGTTCTTTGCAGGGATTGTATGTGTGTGTGCCGCGGAACATGACGCAGGCGGTTGGCATGTACAACACTTTGTTGCAAGGTGTGGATCCGGGAATCATCATTGAATGTTTGAATGGCTATCGTTTAAAAGAAAAACTGCCAAACAATTTACTGGAGTTTACCGTGCCTCTTGGTGTTCCGGAAGTTATAAAAGAAGGTAGGGATGTCACTATTGTTAGCTATGGTTCTACGCTTCGTGTGGTTATGGAAGCGGTGAGTACCCTGCAAAAGTTTGGCATCAATTGCGAAGTGGTAGATGTACAAACACTTCTTCCTTTCGATATCCATCATAAAATTTTAGATTCTCTCAAAAAAACCAATCGTATTGTTTTTGTTGATGAAGATGTTCCCGGTGGCGGAGCTGCTTACATGTTCAACAAAGTAATGGAAGAACAGGGAGGTTATCGCTGGCTGGATGTTGCTCCAAGAACTATAACCGCAAAAGCACATCGTCCTGCTTATGGAAGCGATGGTGATTATTTCAGCAAGCCAAACGCAGAAGAAATTGAAGCGGTGATTAAAGAAATGATGGCGGAGTAATCCCCCTGAAGGGGTCCCGATAGCTATCGGGATAGACCGAAGAGGTTTTATTTATTTCAGTTATTCTTACAGCAGTGAGTTTAATTATTATGAACTGATCTGCATTAATGCTATCAGACTTTTGTTGTGTCACACTCTTGTACGTTCGGTAATTCTATTCATCATTGTGCAGATGTTCTTATGGAATTCAAAAGTCTTAATTTTTAGAAGAGTAATGCATCACATAGCCACATAGGGAACAATAGAAGAAAGCACATAGACTATGTGATTATCTATGTGCCTATCTTCCTATGTGGTAAAAATTCCTTGATATAAAGCTGACTTAAGTTCTTTCAAAGCAAGAGCGTTTAACATCGCCCCATAGAGCGACCTTCTCTTAAAGCATCAGTCAATCCATGACTAAAATTTCCTCTTTTCTTACTTCTTTAAAGAAAAATTTAATATTTTGGTGTAGTTCAAAACTCAAACTAACTGACCAATGATTAGACCTTTTCTGAGAAGAGGATTAAGTGCAGCATTACTTATCTTCTCCTTTTCAGTTTCTTTTTCCCAGACCGATTTTACAGCCAGGATTGCCGAATGGAAGAAAGCATTTCCAAAGGAAGATGTGATTGCTCTTTCCAGTAAAGAAGTTGTTGATTTTTCGATCAATACCAATCCAAAGCCCGGAGAAGGAAAAGTGAAAGCTTCTGTGTTGAACGAAATGGTGATTGTTCCGGTAAAAGATTATTTAAAATACGATGATGGTCTT
>JAGIAB010000395.1 GCA_017745135.1 Flavisolibacter sp. | reverse complement strand
GTTCTTTATGTTGAAGACGAGCTTTTCCTGGCAAAGATTGTAAGCGAAACTTTACAAGGCCGCGGCTATGATGTGATACTGGAAAGCGATGGTGGCAAAGCAGTCTCGCAGTTTACAAAAGAAAAACCTGATGTGTGTGTGCTCGATATCATGCTTCCTAACAAGGACGGATTTGCCATTGCAGATGAAATAAGGGACAAGGACGGCCAGGTACCTATCATTTTTCTTAGTGCCAAATCGCAAACCAGCGATGTTGTCAATGGTTTTAAAACCGGAGCTAACGATTACATCCGTAAGCCCTTCAGCATTGAAGAATTGATTGTGCGCATTGAAAATGTTTTAAAACACAAGAATACCGCTATAGCTGAAGAAACCGAAGAAGTAAAAATCGGAGAATACACGTTCAACACAAAGCGGCAGACCTTAAACCATGCCGAAGAACAACGCAAACTTTCCTACCGGGAAAGCGAACTTCTGAAACTTCTCTATGAGAATCGCGATAAAATTGTAGAGCGTAGCGAGATACTGACACTGCTTTGGGGCAGCGATTCTTTTTTCAACAGCCGTAATCTTGATGTGTATATTACCAAACTTCGCGGCTATTTAAAATTCGATCCTGCTATTGAAATCATCACCATTAAAGGCATTGGCTACCGTTTTGTAATGGCATAGGTTTTTTACTTTCCTTTCAATGATAAGGAGAGTGTTCAGCCGCTACAAAAAAACCCTGATTATTGGGGGATCGATCCTGCTTACTCTTTTTATACTCCTGCTCATTTTTGTCAACCGCTTTATTGAACCTATTTTAAAAGACAGGCTTCATACCCTGATCATCCAGGGTTCGGATAGTTTGTACACCTACACACTGGGAAAACTGAATGCAAATTTTTACGGCGGCAATGTTGAGGTGGAAAATCTACAGATAAACATTGACAGCAACCGCTATCAATACCTTCGTGCAAGAAATGCTTTGCCTTCACTAACCATGCAATTGAGTTTGCAAAGAGGTCATATCAAAGGCGTAGGTATTATTGACCTGTTATTTGGACGAAAGGTCAGGATCGAAGAGATCATGTCAAAACAGGCCGATATCAAACTTACCAGGCACGTTCATCGCCGTAATCATGTTACCGAAGAACACCTTCCTGTATGGAAGGCCATTCAGCCCAACATCCTGAGCATTTTTGTTCGAAAGATCAGGTTGGACGGAATTAAAATGCTCTACAAAAATGCTGACACTTCCGAATCCGTCAAACTGCAATTTGACCGCTGTGATGCCCTGTTTGAAAACATCCTGGTTGACAGCGCTGCAGCCTTTGATACTACCAGGATCGGTTTTACAAAAGAGATCTCCATGAAGTTTAATGATCTCAAATACCGTACTTCCGATTCCACCTATAAAATGAAAGCAGAGTGGATCAAATATTCTTCAAAAGACAGGACGCTGGAAGTAGATAGTTTTAAACTTCAGCCAACATTAGACAAAGAAGATTTTTATGGAGCAGCCAACCGGCAAACGGCTTTATACCATATTGAATTTGCAAAGGTGCGGTTTGTCAATACAAGGCTGGACCATTTTATTCACAACAACGTTATAGATGCCGATAGCGTAGTGTTTGAAAAACCGCAGGTAAAAATTTATAACGATAAAACTCTGCCTCCTGATTTTGAAAGCAAGATTGGAAAATTCCCACAACAACGCTTACAGAAAGCCGATCCTACCATCATAGTAAAACATATTTCTTTCAGCGATGCAAGCCTGGAGTTAACAGAGAAAGACGCGAAGACCAATAAGGAAGGGACGATTGCATTCACACATCTCAACCTTAGTGCAGCCAATGTAACCAACGATAGTTTTCTGATCAGGAAAAACCCGGTATGCACAGCAAACTTCAATGGAACGATCTTCAATAGCAGCCCCGTTTCGCTTTCATTAAAAATGCGCCTCGATTCACTCAACGGACGTTTCACTGCCTCCGGCTTTGTAAAAAATGTTTCGGCCAGCCAGCTAAATGAAGTAGCTGTTCCTTTAGCCAATGTGCAGATCAATTCCTGCACAATTCATGATCTTGAATTTACTATTAGCGGAGAAGATTATAGTGCTTCCGGTAATGTGAGGATGCGCTACAGCAATCTTTCTATAACGCTTCGCAAAACCGATGAAGAAACAGGAGAGATCAAAACAAAAAAATTCATCACCAAAATACTGAACCGGTTTGTAATATGGCCGGATAACCCGGGGCCGGATGGAATAGAAAGAGTCTCTCAAAATGCGCAGGTATCAAGGCTTACCACGCAATCTTTTTTTGGGCTAATATGGAAAACCATTTTTGCCGGAATGCAGGATGTGATGATGAAGTCGGGCAGATATCAATAAGCGAATTAGCTTTACAGCATGCAAATTATTTCTGCGCACAAAATATTTACCGGGCATGAATGGTTAAACGATCATGCGATTGTGATTAGAAATGATAAAATAGAAGCGGTCGTTCCCCGGCCAGATACAGGATCTTCAAATAACGTAAAGCATTTTGAGGACGGTGTTATCGTTCCTGCTTTTATAGATATACAGGTATATGGAGCAGCCAAAAAATTACTTGCCATCTATCCGGAAGCAGCAACCTTACAGTTAATGTATGAAGAATTTGTTCGCCAGGGCACTTGTTTATTTCTTCCAACTTTAGCTACTAACACTATTGATGTTTTTAAGAAGGGAATTCATGCAGTGCATGAATATTGGAAACAAAAAGGCAGAGGTGTTTTTGGTTTGCATCTCGAAGGGCCATGGCTCAACGAGGTAAAAAAAGGAGCGCATGTAAAAGAATGGATTCATTCACCAACGATTGAAGAAGTAAAAGACCTGTTAGAATACGGAAAGGATGTAATTAAAATGATCACAATTGCTCCTGAAGTTTGTAGTGATGAGGTGATTGAACTCATTCTTTCACACAACATCATCCTTTCTGCGGGGCATAGCAATGCAACTTATGAGGAAGCCATCAATGGATTTAATAAAGGCATTTCTGCAGTTACCCATTTATACAATGCCATGAGTTCGTTACAGCATCGCCAGCCCGGATTGGTGGGAGCATCCTTCAATCACTCAAAAGTAAAGGCAAGCATTATTCCTGATGGCTACCATGTGGATTACGCAGCCATTTCTATTGCAAAAAAAATAATGGGGGAGCGATTGTTTGTCATTACAGATGCTGTAGCAGAAACCAATACCGGCCCTTACCAGCATCAGTTGGCAGGCGATAAATATGAATGTAACGGCGTGTTGAGCGGTTCCGCATTAAGTATGCACAAAGCATGTAAAAACCTGGTACAGCATGCAGGTATTAATGTGGAAGAAGCACTTCGTATGTGCAGTTTATATCCTGCACAGGTATTAGGTTGCGATGATCAGTATGGAAG
>JAGIAB010000394.1 GCA_017745135.1 Flavisolibacter sp. | reverse complement strand
GATGTTTTCATTTCACCCTGGAAATCAAAAGGGGGTGAGCAAGTTCAATGATGTATTGCCGTACAATTTGGATTTTAATAACTCGCAAAGCATGACGAGACAATTGCTAGGCGAACCGGATAAAATAGGGGGGGGAGATGTTAATATCATTTTTGGCAAGACTCCCCCTTGGGATAAGTATTTGTATACAAATTATAGTTTGCATATTCAATTTTCCGAGGATCTCAATAGCATTGATCTTGTAACAATTGACAGTCGGGGGTAGTGTACCGATTAGCGCCTGCAGGAAATTAAAATATGTAAGGGTGTTGACAATCAGTCAATACCCTTTTTGTTATCAACCATTCAAAGGGAAGCAGCGATGTTCCCCTTTTTCATTTAAAACTGTAACCATGACAAACAACCCTGAACTCAATGCAGACAATCCTGAATACTATACATGGCAGTATGAACAACTGCAAATAGCCATACTGGGAGGCATGAAAATAGAAGGCTTGGACAGGATGCGGGTAACCCTCAAAGTGCAGTGGAAAGAGCAGGCTGTAAGGCAAAACCTTGACTTGTACAATAGTCCTGCACTGGACAAGCTGGTGAGAAAATGCGCAGAGACCTTTGCTTTAGGCTTGGAATACATGACTGGTGTATTGGAGGCACTCATCAACACATTAGAGACATACCGGCTTAATCAGCTTAAAAAGGGGCTTACAACCGAAGTGAGGGAACCCCTGAAGCCGGAGAGAAAAAAGGAAGTAGAAGCATTTTTGAAAAAGCCTGACCTGCTACAAAGGACTAATACCCTGATTGGGGAGAGTGGCGTAACCGGAGAAGAAAACAACAGGCTACTCATGTATTTAGTATTTACCAGCCGTAAAAGGGAACAGCCTTTACACATTATCAGCCTCGGGAGCAGTGGAACAGGCAAAAGTCATTTACAAGAGAAAGTGGGAGAGCTTATGCCACCGGAAGATAAAATAGAGATCACCAGCTTGTCAGAAAATGCTTTTTACTACTTCGGCAAGCAGGAGCTAAAACACAAGCTGATACTGATAGAGGACTTGGATGGTGCACAGGAAGTGCTTTATCCATTGAGAGAACTACAGAGCAAAAAAGTGATCAATAAAACGGTGGTGTTTAAAACAGCCAATGGAGAAGCCCAAACCACCACCCTAAGAGTAGAAGGCCCTGTATGTGTAGCAGGCTGCACTACTAAAGAAAGTGTATATGAGGACAATGCCAACAGGAGCTTTTTGATCTACCTCGATGAAAGCAAAGAGCAGGATAGCCGTATCATGGACTACCAGCGTAAAAAGAGTGCTGGGAAGATAGATACGGGGAAGGAGAGCCAGGTAAAACAGTTGGTACAGGATATACAAAGGGTATTACAGCCTGTAGCTGTCAGAAACCCTTATGCTGAAGATTTACAATTGCCGGTGAGTGTATTCAAACCCCGCAGGACTAATGCCCATTATCTGGCTTTTATAGAAGCAGTGACTTTTTATCACCAGTTTCAGAGAGAGCAAAAGACAGATGAGCATACAGGAGAGGTTTAGGTAGTGTATCAAAGTAGTTGGTGACTGTGGAATCCAGTAAAATCAATAGTTTTAAATGATTGGAACAATAAATTTATAACCATACAGGTGAGGTATTGTGCAGAAAGGCCGCATTTTATGCGGTCTTTCTGCATTAAAAATAGCCCTTGTGTATTAAAGCAGTTGGTATGATAAATTGTAAGTTTTGTAAAGGCCGGTGTATTCAATACGGCCGTCAAGGCCATCAACAACGTTTTAAGTGTAAGGTGTGCGGTAAAACTCAACAGGCACAGTATAAAAAGCATGCTTATGGTAATAGGGATCTGAACAGCTGGATCATCCGGCTGATCAAGGAGAGTTGCAGTACCCGGGGAATTGCCCGGCTATTGAAAATAAGCATCATAACAGTGGTTCGCCGCATCCGGCAGATAGCTGCCAGCATTGTAAAACCTGCAATAAGGATGAACCTGAACAAGATAGAGGTGGACGAACTGAAAACCTATATAAAAAGGAAGAGTAATGAATATTGGATTGCTTATGCATTATATCCTGCAACGGGCGAGGTTATTGATTTTGCTGTAGGTAAACGGACCAAAAGTACCTTAAAGGGGTTGATTGAGACGCTGCTGCTGGCAAGGGTACGGAAAATTCATACGGATCATTTGCCGGTTTACCGGTCATTGATTCCGCGGGCCCAGCACCGGCGGGGCGCCTATACAATCAATCATATAGAACGTCATAATTTAACCCTGCGAACGCACCTGAAAAGGTTGGCCCGTAAAACCATCTGCTATAGTAAAAGCCCCCGCATGCTGGAGGCTTGTTTTAAAATATATGTTTGGGGATGACTTACTGAATGTTCGGGGAGATTATTCATAGATGTCTTTTCTATGCCCGATATTGACAATGTCGATGGTAAGTACTTTGTCAAAAATGCTATAAATGATCCTGTAGTCAGCTACACGGATACGGTAAGCATCGCGGCCTTTTAGCTTTTTATAACCATTAGGTCTTGGATTATCAGCTAAACTGAAAATGGCAGCTTTAATGCTGGAATAATAGGGCTCATTGATTTTTGCAAGGGCTTTAACTGCTTTTGGATTGATTGTGAGCTGGTAAGCCATTTATTTCTTTTTGCGTTTAGCTTCAATGAGTTTGAACGCTTTTTCAATAGGCATGGATCGTTCTTTGCTTGCCATAGCTTCGTCATAGAGCCGTATATCTTCCAATTCTTCCAGCTCCTCCATGATTTTTCGATAGTCCTTAATAGGCAATACTACGGAGAGTTTTTTGCCCTTATTATCGGTAATATATTGAGGCGTATGCATGTTCGCTTTTTTACAAATTTACTTATTTATGGAGGTTCCTCCAAATGTGGTAGTGTGCTGTTTAGCTCCTGTTTTAGGGAAACTTCCAGAAATACAGATGGTTGTTTTTGGACAGACAATCGTTTAATAGTGATTGCAGTGAAAGGCTCAAGTTCTTTGAAATATTAAAATGCCAAATAACGAACCGGACGTACAAGGGAGTGACACAACGGCGGCTGATAGTAGTACCACAGATGGCTACACAATAGTGTTATCGCAGGAAGAACATGTGCCGCATCTTCCGATGGATGTGTGGCGAAAGATCAGGTTGCAATTCCGGGGGCGGCAGTTCCGGTTTTATATCGATTCGATGCTGGTGGGCACGCGTACGCTGGATGCGCCCATGACCCGGCTTTACTGGTGGACCCTGCATCAGTTTTCGCAACGGGGCGAAGTGGATTATATCAGGATCACTGATGTAAATGGCCGGTATTTATACAATGAGGAATTTGAAGATGCGCAGCAACTGGCTGTTACCGACCGCTCACTCAAATGTGGCGGCTGTGAGCTGGACTATACGAAGT